>CAYVVR010000420.1:0-4110 GCA_964454655.1 uncultured Planctomycetaceae bacterium
AGTGGCCGAATCGCTCAAAACGCTGATTCTCGATCCGACGGCAATCCCGGATGCATAGTAGTGGAACTGCGAAAGTTGCGCGCTTTGGGGGGTGTGGTTTGGGCCGAACGGCCCTTGTCGACGAAACTTTCGGACGCTTCGATGCGTCGAAAAGATAGGAGCGGTCTTGCGGCCTAAACTGGGCAAGGTTGTCCCCTGACAGAGGCCGAGGTGTGCGCCGTCGACATGACCCATCACCGCCGACGGATGGTGACATGGGCGCCGGCGACGGCAACGACCTCCACGAAAGGAGGTGACGCGTGCAAGACCGAGTTGCAATCTTCTTCACAGCGAAACCGCCGCGAACGTCCGCCGTCACGCGGGGGCTCGCCGTACTCGCGGTTTGTGTAATACTCCTTCTGGTGGGGCAATCGTCGGTAGCTCAGTCGTGGGAAGAAAAGACGCGGGAGAATTTCGCCCCGCCGACGATTGCAAGGCCCGAATTCAAGATTCAGTCGCCGGGAAATTCGATGGATCCGCCCGCGTCGCCCCCGGAAGGCGAACATCCGGTCGAACCGCCTCCCGGGCACGGCGGTGGGGGCAGTGGCTGGTGTCCCGGCGTTTATCCGTGTTGGCCTTGGTATCCCTACGGTTGTCATCGGGTGTACCGGCGATGGTGGTGGGCGTATCCGGTCTATCCTGAGTACGGATATCATTATCCGTTGGGCCCCACCTATCCCGTTTATCCGGTGCCTTACCCGGTTTACGTTCCGGTCGATCCCCCAGGCGGCGGAGTTCGTGAACCATTCGTGCCGCCGGCCGCCCCACTTCGTGCCGATGACACCTCGCCCGATCGAGAGGAGATGTTGGCGGAACTGGATCGGCGAGCGCGGCAGGCCGCCGAGCAGGAGATTCGCATCGGCGATTCGTTGTTCGCCGAAGGCAAGTACGCCGAGGCCTCCGTCCGGTATCGACGGGCGATTCGTGCCGACGGCACCCTTGCCGATGCCTGGATACGCCAAGCGTTGGCACTGATCGCCGTAGGCAACTATCCGACGGCGGTCGAGATGATGAAACGCGGATTGGCGATCGATCCGGATTGGCCGAAAAAAGGTTTCAACTTGGACCAACTTTATGGGGCGAACGGCATTGCCAAGCGAATCCACATCGGCGATTTGGCCCGCGAGGTGGCGGCCGATCCGAATCACGCCGGGCGGTTGTTTTTGCTCGGGGTGATGCTCTACCTCGACGGCGAAACCGACTCGGCAGCCGACTTTCTTCGTCGTGCGGCGGCGAACGATCCGGCTGGAACTCTGCCCGTCGCTTCGTTCTTGGAGAATGGCGAAAACTGACGCTCAACGGTCGGCCGTCAGTTCCGAATCGATCCGAGAAAGACGGGAGCGTATCCCGCGAGGAGGCGGCACGGTCGGCAATTCCAGATCGTCGTCGAGCGGTTCCAGATCGACGTCCGCAAGGGCTTCATCCAGTTCTGACAATTTGCGGGCGGTGGATTCTCCGACCTGGCCGAGGCGATCCATCTGGAACACCAAGCCGATCAAGAGGACGACGATGCCGCACAAGGCGATCGGGATTCCGTAGTTACTCAACTCGGGCCGCGAGGCCAAGATGGACCAGCCCTCGAGGACCGCTCCGCAGACGGTCGCCATCAAGCCGATCGCCAAAATGGGCCAAGTGAACCACGCACTGATATCGTCGGCCGTGACGTGATTGGGCGACCGGTGGCGGGGACGATGTGGTCCGATTCGCACTTCGTGGCCGGCGTCTACCCGGTAACGCTTCTTGCGTCGTGCCGAACGCGACTCGACCGGCGCCGATTCCAACAACCGTTCCAAGTGGGCGAGCCGCTCTTCGATCGCCCAAAAAGCGGTAGATCGCCGCACACTGCTCGTTTCAAAGTGTTGTAGCTCGTCGTCTGCCGTCGGTTGCGTCCAACCGGCAGGCTCGGCGGCCGACTCGGGCGCGTGCGGCTCGGGCACCCTCGACTCGAGTGTCGGGGCCGATCCGTCCATGCGCAAGTCGGATTCGGGACGTCTTTCCGCCGGTGCCGTACCACAACGCAGGCAGACGTACCGACCTGCCTCGTGGGAGAAGACGCGGGGAATGTCCTGCTGGCAATGGTCACACCACATGGTGTTCTATGAATCGGCTTTTCCCGCGACGGACTTTTCCGATTTTGATGCCGATTCGTATTTGTGGGAAAATGGGCAATTTGCGGCGCTGGTGCGACCTGGATGGGCGGGGGTCATGCGTCGCTGTAGTCGGTCTGCCGACGCGGCATGAACTTGCACAACAGAATGCCGCCGAAATAGAGGCAGCTCAAGGGAACGGCCATCATCAGTTGGCTCGACGGGTCGGGAGGCGTCAGCAATGCCGCCGCGACGAACACAACCACGATGGCGATTCGCCATTTCGACCAATAGTCTTCGAGCGTAAAGATGCCGATCCGCTCTAAGAACAGCATGACCAGCGGAAGCTGGAACCCGATACCGAACCCCAACGGCAGGACGAGAACGAACCGCAACCATTCGCTGATCCGCGGTTCCAATTCGATGCCCATCCACTCGTTGAATCGAAACAGGAACGTCAATACCGGCTCGAAGACGAACAGGAACGCCAACAGTGCCCCGGCGATGAAGAGAATCAGGCTGAACGGCAAAAATGTATACACGAACTTCCGCTCGTGGCGATACAGCCCGGATGCGACGAACGACCAAATCTGCCAGAAGATCCACGGGGCGGCCAGTAGCGCCCCCACCAAGAGCGAGGCACGCATGTAGATGGAAAACGCCTCGTGGGCCCCTAGGCTCTTGGCCTTCACTCGCGGGTCTTTTTCGGCCTTGCGCCATACGAACACGTGCATCATGTCGTCGGTGTCGAGGTGCCGTAGCGAATCCTCGTAGATGCCGGTCAGCCCCGCCCACGACTCGCGCGAGGCCTTTACGCGGTCGAGGTCGTTCTCGACTTGTTGGGTTCGCGCGTCGACGGCCGCCTGAATTGAGCCGGCTAGTTGGGTTTCGGGGAGGCGTCGGGCTTCGACGCACTCACGAAATGCGTCGAGTTGCTCGGCCTCGCCGGTGTCGCCGCCCGATAGAATGCCACCGAGTTTCTCGAGCACTTCCCAGTCTTCGGCCGTCCAGGTATCGGGAGACTTGTCGAGCACGGCCTTTGCGTCGGTAAGCTGTTCGTGCTCTTGGGAAAGCTGTTTTTCGAGGGTGCTCAGCGACTCGGTGAGCTGCGGGGCGATTTCGCCCGGTGTGATGTAGAATTCATCGACCAGCAGATTTTCTCGTTCGAGAAATGTCGCGGCGTCCTCCACGTCGAAGGGGACGTCCGTTCCGGCCTCTTCGAGTTGGGTGATTCGCTCGTCGATTTCTTTTTGCGATTGTCGCAGATAATGCTTGGTGAGCGCTTTTTGCAGCGGCATCTGGATGATTTGTACGACTTGATTGCCGAACAACAGGCCGATGCAAAAGCCGACCCCCAGCCCCAGAAGGGCCCGGAACAAGCACGTCCGGAGCTCTTCCAGGTGCTCGCCGAAGGTCATCGTCGATTCGCGGAAGAGGTCCTCGTCGGAACGAGGTGGTCGAAAGAGTCGGATCATGGCGGGTCGTCTATCGAGTGATCGGCGGAGGGACCGCCGCCGGGATTCACAACCGAGGTAAACCTCCATATTACCACCGCTCGGAACCGCCCGCAAACCGCCGAGACGGTGAATCGTAGCCTACAGCGACGGTTTTCGCCGTTTGCGGGCCCTTTGGTGCATGGTCGGATTATGGCGATTTTCACGCCGAGGGAACCGGCGAAACGACCGCTCGGGGGTGTTGACGCTTTTGGAGGAGCAAGGCAAAATACCAAAGAACCGCCGACGAATTGCCGAGGCGGACGACAAAACGCGGAAGTTTCGATCGGCTTCGGCCGATCGAAGAATCAAAGCCCGCGGAAGATGCCCCCTTCGTCTAGTGGCCCAGGACGTCGGATTCTCAGTCCGAAAACAGGGGTTCGACTCCCCTAGGGGGTACTAATAACTGCCGTTCTCTACACCGGTTACGGCGACGGTGTTTTCGAGGATCGGTCGGCCTAGCGGTACCACCGCATTTTGGATTTGTGGTG
>CAYVVR010000421.1:0-4096 GCA_964454655.1 uncultured Planctomycetaceae bacterium
GTCGACCTCGGCAGCCGACCGGGAAGCGGCAAGGCGACCGACGACATTGACGGCGTGATTCGGGTGCAACGATCGGGGCGAGTGCCGACGTCGTCGGATACCGGTTCCGCCCAGGAGAAGCTGCCGCTTTTGGGAGTGATCGAGAATTTTGCCCGCCGGTCGATGGTGGAACGACTCGCCGGTTGATTGCAGCGACCAAGATCGGAACCAGACCATGTACGAGGCGTATTGGGAACTCGACTGCAAGGCCTTCGAGAACGGCACCGACGGGCGGTTCTATTTTCCGAGTGCCTCACATCAGGCGGCCTTGCTGAAACTACGCTATGCGGTCGAAAGCCGGCATGGGGCGGCGTTGTTGACCGGTGCAGGTGGTACGGGCAAAACCCTGATCGCCGATTTGATCCGATCGAACCTGCAAGACCCCGTCGTGCCGGTTCTGCACGTGGGATTTCCTCAGTTGCCCGCCGAAGAACTACTGGCGTATCTGGCCATTGAGCTCGGAGCCATTTCGGAAGACGAGGCGGGGTCACGTCCGGCGAAAGTCGTGCATCGCATCCAGGATTTCCTGCGGGAAAACGCCAAAGAGGGGCGACACGCCGTCTTGGTGCTCGACGAAGCGCATTTGATCGACGATCTACGCGCGTGGGACACCCTTCGATTGCTGTTGAATTTCCACGCAGACGGCAAGACGCCGCTTACGTTGCTGATCGTCGGCCAACCGGCACTTCTGCCGTTTTTCGAGCGACATCCGCATTGGGAACAGCTTTTCGGCGTGAAATGCCTGCTGCGTCCGCTTCAGCCTTCTGAAACCCGCGAGTACGTCGTCCATCGTTTGAAAACCGCCGGGTGTTCGCGGATACCCTTCGACGAAGAAGCATTGGACGCGGTCTACTCGCTTACCCAGGGCGTGCCGCGGGTCATCAACCGGCTGTGCGATCTCGCCCTTTTGATCGGGTACGCCGAACAAAAAACGTCGCTTTCGGCTTCGCTGATACGGGCGGTGCACGAAGAATTGACGACCGTGGCCGCGGATTGAGATCTACGCGACATTCCGTGTTCCAGCGACGTCTCCCGGTTGGTGGTCGCCGTTCTATAATAGAGGCCATGGTCCGGGAAGTGAACGAAAACCGGGAGACGTTCCGGCGTGATCGGCTTTGTACGCTGTGCCGACGGCAATGGCGACCTTGGCTCGTGGGGATCGCCGTCTTCGTGTTGCTGGTCGGCACTTCGCGCATGTTACCGATGGCCTGGGACGAAGGGAATGCCATCGGTAGAGCCTCAGCCGTCGAAACATGGTTTCGGTCGACGGTAAGCGGCGTTCCGTTGTCGAAGATGCTCTCTCGCGAAACGGTCCGGAAGCATTGGCCGTACACGATTCAGCGAGAAGGGCATCCGGCGTTTTACGGCTTGGTCATCGCCGTCGGGCATCTTGCGGCGCCTTCGAGCTTGGACCCGTTGACACGCTGGCGTTGGGGGCCGATGTTGCTTTTCGCGATTGCGATCGGCTGCGCGTTCCGAAAAATGGAGGAACGATTCGGGGCCCGTGCCGCATGGGCGGCGACGGCGGCCGTCGTGCTTTTTCCGCGGATGTTCGCCCACGCACATTTTGCATCGTTCGACGGTCCGCTGACGGCGTGCTGGTTGCTTGCGTGGTGTGCCTTTCCGCATCGCTCGGCCGAATGGGCGAAATGGCTTGCTTGGGGCGCGTTCTTGGGTTTGGTGATGAGTTGCAAGGCGACAGGTTGGGCGGCACCTGTTGCGTTTGCGATAGCGGTTCTTCCATACGATAGAAAACTGTGGTGGCGCTTTCTGGTCGGCGTTGCGACGGCGATTGTGGTCTTTGTCGTTGTGAATCCTCCGATCTGGTTTTCACCCGTCGAGGGCATAGCCCGTTTCTTGTGGATGAATTCGCATCGCAAGGCTTTGGGAGGGCTGAACATATCGACGATGTTCTTCGGGCGATTGTACAACTTGGATTACCCGTTGCCGTGGTACAACGGGTTGGTGTGGACGGCGATCGCGATGCCCGTCGGCACGTTGCTATGTTTTGCTTGGGCCGTGGGCCGATGGGGCCGATCGGTTGCTTGCCGTTTGTGGGGCTGGGCCCGGGCAAGATCGGGATCCGACAACGAAAAGACGTTCGCTGCGCAGGATGAGATGATTGCCGTCCTCGTGGTGAACTGGGCGATATTGGTTGCCGTCCGCGCGATTCCGGGGGTTCCGCCGCACGACGGGATTCGGCTCTTCCTCCCGAGTTTCATGTTCGCCGCACTTCTGGCCGGTGTGGGATTCGAGGCAATATGGTCGAGGGCGGAACAATTTCGACACCGCCGCGTGGTGCGTTTTGGTGTGACGGCGATGCTCGCGGGCGGGCTCGTTTCGATGATTGCGTACGCGCCTGCGTGGCTGTCGCATTACAGCCTGCTGATCGGTGGATTGCCCGGTGCCACGATATGCGGCATGGAGCCGACGTACTATTGGGACGCCTTGGATGACCACGCACTCGAGTGGCTTGATGAACATACCGAGGAAGCGGCGACGGTCGGTTTCGCCGCGGCACCGATGGACAATTTGCAGTTGATGCGCGAATGGGGACGATTCTCGTTCGAGCCCGTGCCGGAGCTGCAAGAAGATACGCGTTGGTATGTAGTCCAGTGTCGGCCCAGCGCATGGAGTCGGTTCGATCGAATCTTGTTCCGCCAAGGTCGAGCCGCTTGGGAAAAACGATTGGCGTCCCCTGTCGCCGTGGCGCTTGGGCTCGACCGCGTCCCGTTGATCCGAGTCTTTTCGCGGCGTGAGTGTGAGCGAATATCGCGACTTGTGACCGATTCCCGGACGGAGTGATCCGGACCGTCGGTGGGGGGCGGAGGCGATTTCTCCCGCGCGACCGGCAGAATCGATTCATCCTGCTGTCGGGGGGAAGGCGTAGGGATGGGGCGGCCCATTGTTCCCCGCAGTATCTGTTGCGGCAAGCTAGACTTGAACAGCCCACCTGAGATTTGACGCCGGGGGACCGCCCGGCCGGAGCACCCCGCTGTTGCCGAGTGCGAAAGGGGGCTTTGCCGACACAGCTCGATCGCTTCGCAAGGAGTCGACTCGTGAGGACGCGACGGAAGATCCGGGTATTGGTTGTCGACGATTCGATGGTCATGCGTCAGATGATTTCGGATTATCTGGCCAAGGCGCCGGATATCGAAGTCGTCGGAACCGCTTCCGATGGACGCAAGGCCATTGCCGCGTGTCTGGCGTTATCGCCCGACGTGATCACCCTCGACATCCAGATGCCCGGCATGGACGGGCTCCAGACGCTCGATGAGCTGTTGGCCAAAAAACCCACGCCGGTGGTCATGGTCAGTTCTCTGACGCACGCCGGGGCGACGATCACGATGGATGCCCTCGACCGCGGGGCGGTCGACTACGTTGCCAAGCCGGATCGCGGTGCCGCGGCCGAGCGTGTCTTGGGCGACGAGCTGGTGCGCAAAGTGCGGCTGGCGGCCGGTTCGAACGTGCGCCGAATTCTCGAAATTCGCAAGCGGCGTCGAACTCGACCGACGGCGCTCGCGGCGCGATCGACGGCGCCTACCGCCGGTGCGCCCGCCAAGGCGGCGCCGGCCGGTGAGGCGGAGCGGCTACTCGCCGACAAGTGTATCGCGTTGGGAATCTCGACCGGCGGCCCGCCTGCGCTGGGTGTGTTGTTTGAGGCCCTCAAACCGCCCATGCCGCCTATTTTGGTCGTGCAACACATGCCCGCCCAATTCACCAAGCCGTTGGCGTGGCGGCTCGACTCGCGGTCGCAATTGACGATTCGCGAAGGTGCCGAAGGAGACGTGCTGAAGCCGAACCACGTCTACATTGCGCCGGGGGCGTACCACATGTTGGTTCGCGGGCGTCCCGGATCGGCTCGCGTGCGGCTGTCGAATTCTGAGCCCGTTTCGGGGCACAAACCATCGGCCGATGTCTTGATGAAGTCGGCGGCGGCCGTGTTCGGTCGCAATACCTTGGGCGTGATTATGACTGGTATGGGTAGAGACGGGGCCGACGGGTGCGGTGCGATTCGTTCCGCGGGCGGATACGTGCTGGGGCAGGACGAGGCATC
>CAYVVR010000422.1:0-4074 GCA_964454655.1 uncultured Planctomycetaceae bacterium
CATCCGGCCCCGGCGGCGGCAGATGCGTGATACCGGCAAAGTGGAGCGATGCCGTGTACTGTTCCAAGGCACGAAACAGCCGACGTGGCGAGCAGTCCGCAGGCTCGGTCATGGTGCGATACTTTCGCTTTCGAAATGCTTGCCGAAACGAAATCCCCGTTCGGTCAACGGAGCGGTTCCAAGCCCATCAGGCGACGGAGCAAACCGATTTGCCCGGCATGCACCATTTCATGCTGGGCGCAGAACAGCAAGGCCCCTAGTTTCGTTTCGTAGGCGGTGAACGGTTCGGGCACCGATTGTTCGAAGTGTTCCGCCGGATAGGCTTCCAGCTCTTGCATCGCCTGTTGGTGAACGGCGTGCAGCACGCGGCGGATTTCCTCCGCCGTGGGGTTGGCAGACGGGTCCGGATCGGGTTTCGAGTCTTTACCGAAACGCTTCAGCCAGTCGCCGGGGAGCAAATCACGGTCCTCTGGTTCCGGCCCACGCTGACGAAACATGCACAAGGCGTATTCGCCGACCGCCAAGTGGGCCGCCTGCCACGCGATGTGGGTTCCGGCCCCGGCGGGCATCTCGCACCAGCGATCGTCGGGGATCGAATCCAACAAGGCGAGGCTGTATTGACGCGCGAAGGCGATTTGTCGAATCGCCAATTGGACGTTCGTGTCGGTCCGTTGAACGTCGGCTCCTACGTGATCGAAAATTTTCATCGTGACAAGTCCCATCCGTTTGACAAAAGGCAACGGTTCGTTCGGCACATCGGCGGGCGAGAAGGGCTTTCTACGAGGCCGAGTCGGATGTGCACTGCTGATGATTGTAGCCGCTACGGCAGGTCGACGCAGCCCTTCACAATGCCGAGAGGCGTCCCGAAACCTGCTTGCGGTAAATCGAAAAGAACCTCGCTCACCGACGGTCGTCGCGTTACGCCCTCAAAACGGCCAGACCCACGGCGTGATGACCAGCGTAATGATCATCACCAAGAGACTCATCGGGATGCCGACGATGAGAAAATCGCGAAAGCGATAGTTGCCGGCCCCGTACACCATCAGGTTCGTTTGATATCCCAACGGCGTGGCGAACGAGGCCGAGGCGGCGATCATGACGACGATTAGGAACGGCAAGGGACTGACGCCCAAATCGGAAGCCGTCGCCATGGCGAAGGGGAACATCAAGGCCGCAGCGGCATTGTTCGTGACCAACTCGGTCATGATCGCCGTCAAAACGTACACCAGCGCCAAGGCCAAGTGCGGGTTGTCGGACGCCAGCGACGTGACGGCCGACGAAACGGCGTGAGCCGCACCGGTCGCTTCCAGGGCCTTGCCGAGCCCGAAGGCGGCGGCGATTGCCAACAGCAACCGAAAGTCGATGTTGCGTCGCGCTTCTTCGAGCGTGCAGCAGCGTGTGATGAGCATCAGCACCGCGGCCAGCACGGCACCTTTGAGCATCGTGATTTGGCCGAAATCAAGGTGCCATGATCCCAACACGATGCCGATGTTACCGGCCGTCTGGCTGAGGGTGACCAAAGCGACCATCGCGCCCAAGATGGCGAAGGCGGTCACCGCGCGTTCGAATCGCGGCGGGTTCGAATCTTGAATGCGGGAAACGACGTAGAAATCGTCGTTGTACCGGTGCTTTTCGTAGAAGGACGGATGCGCTTCCAACAGCAGCGTGTCGCCTGCCTGAAGAACCACGTCGCCGATCTTGCCTTCGACCCGTTCTCCCCGCCGCGCGACCGCCAAAATGACGGCGTCGTACCGGCTGCGGAAACGTCCGTCGCGGACGGTCAACCGCTTTTCGACCAAAGGGCATTTTCCGCTGACGGTCACTTCGATTAGGCACCGTTCCGAGCGGGGGGCGTCGAGCCGAAATACCTGGTGCGTGGCGGGCACCAGGCCGCGGATGCGTTGCAAATCGCGAATGTCCCGAATATTGCCGGTAAACAGCAGGTGATCGTTGCCGCGCAGCGTGAAATTCGGATCCGAAGGCACGGCTTGGCCGTCGCGGTAGACGTCGGCCAAGTACACGCCCGACAAGTGACGCAACCCGGCTTCGGCGATCGTCTTACCGACGAGCGGTCCACCGGCTTCGACGAGCATTTCGATCGTGTATTCTCGCGGATCGCCGCCGATCGACTTGGCTTCACCCCGTTCGGGCAGCAGGTAGCGATGGGTCAACAGCAGAAAGCCGATTCCCGCGACGGTGATCGGGAGGCCGACCCACGCGATCTCAAACAGCGAAAATCCTCGCGGCAGCGTCGCCCCGCCGACGTGGGCGTCGGCCGCCTCGATCAATAATCCGTTGACCACGAGGTTCGTGCTGGTACCGATGATCGTGCATGTGCCGCCGAGGATGGCCGCGTAGCTGAGCGGGATCATCAATTTCGAGGCGGGCACTTGCCGCTTGCGGGCCCAATCGCGAACGGCCGGAATCAACATGGCCACCAGCGGCGTGTTGTTCACCAAGGCGCTGAAAAACGCAGTCGGGATCATGATCCGCGCAAGGACCACGGGCAATTTGACCGAAGCCCCCAGGATGCGATCGGCGATCCACACGACGGCGCCGGTTTCTTTGATTCCTGCGCCCACGATGAATAGCACGGCGATCGTCATCATCCCTTCGTTGGAGAATCCGACCAGTGCCTGCGAGGCGTCGATCGTGCCCGTCACGAACAAGACCGCCAGCGCAGCAAGCAAGATTCGCTCCGGCGAGATGCGTGTCGCCAGGAGGGCTGCAAACACCCCCAGAATGACGAGTAGTGCGAACAGAGCGGCTGGTTCCATCGGGCCGTTTCGGTCAAGCCAAGTCGGGCGTATTCCGCATTAACGTGAGGAATGGGTACAGCTTATGGTCAAGCATAGTTTGCCGGGGCGCTCCCCGGTAGGGCGAACTGCGGTGCCTCCCGCGGCCGTGGGAGGGAAGCCGTCCTACAACCCGCGTCGGTCGCGCCGACTTCAGGTATCGTACCCATTTTTGACGACGATGTAAACTGAAGTTATTTACTTGCTAAAGAATTGGTCCCGAATGAGAACCGCGGCGGCAAAATCGGACGTCGATTTTTTTCGTTCTTTGCCGGTGCCGTTTTTCCACGTCGATTCGGCTCGCGAGCCCGATTTCGGCGATTACAATCGACCCACCACCGCGGGATCGACGAACGACCGGCGGCGATCGTAGCGGGCTGAGGCCGCCGCAATCGTTTGTTCCGTGCCTGCGGGAGCGTCGTCGATCAGGAATCACTACACACCTGAAGCGTGGGGAGGAGTAACGAACATGCTGACAACGACCTATCTGCTGATGGCCTTGACGGCAGCCGCGGTTGCAGGGGAGGGCGTCGATCTGTTTCCGAGGCAACTTCCCAATGGAGAGCTGCCTGGATGGAAATGGTTCTGCGAAGAGCCCGAATGCCCGATCGGGGATGTCTGGTCGCTCGAAGACGGCGTGTTGCAGTGCAAGGGCACGCCGCGAGGCTATCTCTACACCGAAAAGGACTACACCGATTTCATCCTCGAGCTGGAATGGCGCTGGCCGAAGGATCGACCCGGCAACGGCGGCGTCTTGCTGCGCACGACCGCTCCGCACAAGATTTGGCCGCGATGCCTGGAAGCCCAAATCAATGCCGATAATGCCGGCGATTTCTGGACGATCGGCGGTTACCGCGTGACGGGCGAGCATCCTCGGCGAAAGACCGTCGAACACGCCGTCTTCGGCACGTTGGTGAACCTGGTGAAGGCTGAGCACGCCGAAAAACCGGCCGGTGAATGGAACCACTATCGGATCGTCGTTCAGGGCGACACGGTCACGCTGTGGGTCAACGGCAAGCAGGTGAATCGTGCGACCGGTTGCGAAGTGCTGCCCGGCAAGATTTGTCTGACCGCCGAAGGGGATGCCATCGCCTTCCGCAACGTGCGATTGATCCCGCTCGACAAGGCCGAGTAAAGCTTCGTTCGCAAGGAGCGCTTTATCGCGGCGGGACCGGCACGGTCTTCGTGAAGGTTTCGCGGGGAAAGCCCGGCGCCTCGACGGTGACGGTTGCTTCGAGGCGACCACCGAGAGGTCGCGGCGGCGTGCATTCGATGCGGA
>CAYVVR010000423.1:0-4070 GCA_964454655.1 uncultured Planctomycetaceae bacterium
ATCCGGCACAAAGACGCCTCCAGCTTGCAGTCGCACCAGTCGCGCGCGTTCGGTTTGGCGTCGATCGAAGACCACGGTGATGTTCAATCGCCCGGCAATTGCGAAGGCGTCGATGGGCGGTTGATGGATCGCCGCCTCGGCGAAAATGTCTTCGGCCGTCGTTTCGATTGCGCACGTAAATTCCCGAGCTGTGAATTCGGTGATCATGCCCCATCTGCCCCGCGTTATCGAACAAGCCCCGAATTGCGTCGGACCGCCGCCGTCGGTGGGCGGTCGGTACGTCGGGCGACCCTCCGCCGATGAGTACCGGCAAGGCGTAAAGGTGAACAAGTGTATATTCTGCTTCGTGCGGTATGATTGTCAAGCGTTTTTGGGCCGCGCGGCATCGCCACTTACCGAATGCGAACACGGCGGATACGATAGCAAATGATCGGCCCTTCGGCCGAAGGTCGCGGGGAAAACCGGTGTCACGCGGGCGGACGTCGACGATGTCCCTCCGCTTTTTTCGATTTAGAGGAACGAGGATTCCCTTGACTGATTTCGAGAACGCAAACGCCCCTTGTTTCAGCGTCGTTGCCTTGGGGTGCCCGAAAAATCTCGTGGATGCCGAGCGGATGCTGGGCCGACTCGAGGGGGAAGGGTTCCGCTTTTCTCCGCGAGTCGAAGGGGCCGACTTCGTCGTCGTCAATACCTGCGGATTCATCCAAGCCGCCCGCGAGGAATCGCGCCGTGTGATCGAAGAAATGCTCGCGCTGAAACGAAGCGGGACTTTGGGCGGTGTCGTGGTCGCCGGGTGTCTTGCCGAACGTGATCGCGAACGGCTGCTCGAGATGTATCCCGAGGTGGACCAGATTTTGGGCGTGTTTGCCCGGGACGACATCGTTCAGATCGCACGCCGGGTGATGCGCGGACTCGAAGAACAACGATCGCTGTTTCGGCCAGCCCCCGCCAGGGCTCTCGAAGATTCGCATCGCCTGCGGGTGACGCCGCGGCACTTGGCTTACTTGAAGATTTCCGAAGGTTGCGATCGGTTGTGTACGTTCTGTGCGATTCCGCTGATACGCGGCAAACATGTGAGCAAGCCGATCGAGCAAGTGGTGGCGGAAGCCCGCGAGTTGGCCGCCGACGGCGTCCGCGAGCTGATCTTGGTCGCTCAAGATTTGACCTATTACGGTTTGGATCTCGAAGGGCGGCCGATGCTCGCCGAATTGCTGCCGCAATTGGCCGAAATCGACGGGATCGACTGGATCCGGCTGATGTACCTGTACCCGATGTACATCGACGACGCACTCATCGATGTATTGGCCGGCTGTTCCAAGATATTGCCGTACCTGGATATGCCGTTGCAACATTGCAACGACCGCATGCTCAAACGGATGAAACGGCGCGTCACGAAGTCGCAAATCGAGGCGTTGATCGACCGGTTGCGTTCGCGCATCGACGGGCTCGTGTTACGAACGACGATGATCGTCGGTTTTCCCGGCGAAACCGACGACGAATTCGCCGAGTTGGTTCGGTTCGTCAAGCGGCATCGATTTGAGCGGTTGGGCGTGTTCGAGTATTCTCGCGAACCGGGAACACCTGCCGACCGCATGAAGGAACATCTGCCGCCGGAAGTCATTGCCGAACGCAAGGCGCACCTGATGGAAGTGCAGCAAGAAATCACGTTCGAGTGGAATCGCCGATTGTTGGGGCGGCAGTTGGATGTGATTCTGGATTCCAGACTTCCGCAACGCGACGACGTGTTCGTCGGCCGAACCTACGCCGATGCCCCCGAAATCGACGGCGTTGTGTATGTGACCGGCGATGGGCTCGAGATCGGTCGCATCGTGCCGTGCGAGATTTGCGAGGTCGACGGGTACGACCTCGTGGGACGGCCGTGCGAATGACGGTTGCGTTAGAAGACACGCTCGCTGGCGAGTCGTGAAGATTGCGCGGCATGCAAGCCGATGAAATCCTGAGCGGTCCGGGGCGGCACCGTGCAGCCGCCCCGGCGCTCAGTAAAAAGCCCCATCGAGAAGCACCTGTCGGAGCGGCCGACCCAGAAACCGCATTTCCGACAAGCATTCTGCTTCGGCCCCAGGAGGGAGGGCTGCGTCACGTTCCCGCAACCGCAACGCAATCGATGGGACTTCCCGCTAGCACGCTTTAGACTCGGCGTCTCTCCTTGGTGTTCGGTTGACGTTGTTTATTCGTTACCTGGTCGTGTTCCGGCCCCGTTCGGACGTCGATCACGTCAGGGGCCAACGAAGATCGACTTCCTGGTACAGCCACTGCCGGGCGAACTGATAATCGTCGATCAACGGTCGGTGGTCGCCCGCGGGACGCCACGGTTTGTGGCCTCGACCGGCGATCAACACGGTGTCGCCTTCGTCGGCCTCGTTGAGCGCCCAGGCGATCGCCTCGGCGCGATCGGCGATGCGGCGTAATGTTTTCGGATCAGCCATGCCGGGAACGACGACGCCGCACAAGCGGTCGAAGTCGTCGCGCGGCGAGCCGGTGGTGAGCACGGGGACGTCGACGGAAGTCAGCGCCTTGGCCCAGGCGTCGGCTCGCGAACGCAGGCTACCCGGCGTGAAGACGCAGATGATGCGTTTGTCGGTTGCCGGGCGAATCGTGTCGATCGCCCGCTTGAGCGCCTGCGGTGTGTCGGCCGCGTCGATGAAGGCGGCGAACGGTTGCCCGCAGGTGACCGGCTGCATGCGCCCGGGGACGGTATCTACCTGCTCCAGGCCCCGAACGACGGTTTCCATCGGAATGCCGTACACCAATCCTACCGCGGCGGCGGCCAGGCAATTGTGGATGTGATGGCGGCCCATCAACCGCGTGCGTACGGGAAACGTTTCCCAGCCGGCCGTCAGCAAAAAGGTTTCTTCGCCCAAGTGACGTTCGACCTCGGTGCCGGTAATTTCGGCGGGCGCGTCGATGCCGACCGACAGGGCCGCCCGGTCGATGTGCGCCAAGGCTCGACGTAGTACCGGGTCGTCATTGTTGACGACGAGAAATCCGTCGTCGGCCAAGCTGTCCACAGCGGCAAGTGTTCGGCAGTTTCGTGACGGCTTTTTGTTTTCAACCGAAGCGGTGGTGTTCGTCAGGCACAACGCGTCGAGTTCCATGCCTGCCAGCCCTTCCCGAGCGATGGCGGCATCGGAGACTTCCAATACGACGTGCGTGCATCCATGGCTGCGCATTTGGGCCAATCGCCGAGCCAGCTCGGGCGGTTTCGGCGTCGAAGCCGTCGCCGGAAGCGATTCTTCGCCGTCGAAGTAGCCCAGCGAGCTGAACATGCCGACCGTATGGCCCGATTCGGCCAAGATGCGTGCGATCAGGCAGGCGGTGGTCGTCTTTCCCGCCTTCCCGGCCACGCCGATTACACGCAATTTCTTGGCGGGATGACCCCAGCGGGCGTGACAGGCCTCGCCGTAGGCGCGGCGAACGTTTGTCACGCGGCACACCGGCACGGGCAAGTCGGTGATGGGCAAATCGGTGACGACGGCCGAGCATCCTCGCGCAAGGGCTTGGCTCAATGCGTTTCGCAGCTCGTTGGCCGAACGGGCCGAGGCGAAGAACAGGTCGCCCGTCCGTACTCGCCGCGGATCGTCGGTGCAGCCCGCGACGGTGACGTTTTCGCCACGGTAGTCCGCTTCCGGCAGTAGCGAACGCAGCGTCGTGGATGGACTGGAAGACGAACCCGAATGCATCGCCCAAGGCCTCCTTGCCCTGGCGGGCGGCATCTTTCGATTGCCCGAAGTTGGATTGGTCGCGTTAGACGATTCGTCCGAGGCGGACATCCTTGCCTCGCCTTCGGTACGCTCCCTGAAGCGTCGGCCATCGCCCTAGCGGTCTCGCCGTTCATTCAGGGTGAGGGGATTGTCCCAATTTCTCCGATTGTGTCAAGGCGGAATTTTTACCGGCGAATACCCCTCTTGCGGGCGGGTGCGATAAGGCGGCGCATTCATTTCTCCCGTGACAATCGGACTACCCGACGAACATTCCCTCGAAAGTGGGGGTAACGGGGACGTGCTTTCGCCGGAAAACGCGGCTTGGCGGGGAGTAGATCGTATATTTTC
>CAYVVR010000424.1:0-4067 GCA_964454655.1 uncultured Planctomycetaceae bacterium
CTTTTATGGTTCGGTTCTCTTTCGGTTGATCTGCCTTTTCGGGGCTCTCTGTCGACACACGTCGCCGGCGCACGAGAATGTGTTGCCACGAGGCGGGAAACGCGGTGGTTTCTGAAGTCCGTGTATTTCTCACCCCTATCGGGCAATACGCTCGGCGTACGCGCCGAAACGGGATTTCCGGTCGATTACCGGATTTCTCGGCCGCGGCGGCCTGCGGATGTCGAACCCGTCCTGCGATCTCTTCTGAGGTTCTTCCCGTTGCCTATTGCCGCCGAGCGGGATTTCCGCCTGCGCACTAGGAAGGAAGACTGAAGAGGTCGCACCGTGTTTCGTCACGGCCCTTGCGTCAAGGTTCGCGAGGGAAGGAGGCATCCGCCATGAGTATTGCTGATCGCCCCACCGTCCATGTCGATGTTTCGGTCATGGGTCGTGCGACGGGAACGCCACGCGGCAAAGCGCTTCATCGCTTGGCGAAAGTGCGCGAGCTGCAAGGGGTCTCCATTCGCACGATGTCGCGCCGTATGGGGGTCGATGCCCGTACCGTGCGGCGTGAGGAAGATCCCGAAAACGACATCCCCCTGAGCGTGTTGTACCGCTGGCAGAAGGCCTTGGGCGTTCCGCTGATCGAATTGTTGGAAGAGACCGATGAGCCGCTTTCGGCGCCCGTGCTCAAACGTGCCAGAATGGTGCGTCTGATGAAGACGGCGATGGCCATCTTCGAGCAGTCGCGGCAACCCGGCGTCCAACGTCTGGCGCAGAATCTCGTCCAACAATTGATCGAGATGATGCCCGAGTTGGAGGGCGTGAGCCCTTGGCACAGCGTCGGCCAACGACGTTCGCAAAAAGAACTCGGCCGTGCGGCATTGCGTCGGTTCTCGATGAACGGCCGATAAAGCCGTTCGAGGCGTGTAGCGAAAGCACGATCGTCGCGAGGTGCCGTGGGCGTCGGTTGCGCCTTTGGGCCGTTTGCGACAGGCGTGCGCAGGAATCGTGAGCGAACCGAGAATATCTCGAGGGCCGTTCTTTTGAGGGGGTAGGTTTGACACGTATCCCCGAGGCAATCACCATGAAATAGGAGTTCGCGCAAGAGCTTCTTCCCATCTCCTGAGTCGGACCGGCGACCATCGGAGCGTCGGCGATTCTTCTTCGTCGCGCGGAGTCGGGGGGCGGAACACCCGATTTTCCGGCATCCTTGGCGGATGACCGGTTTTTTGTTTGCACGTTTTCGTCAACGAGTGTCATCTTGCGCGCATGGACTCGGGGGACCTTTTCCTCGCCGACTCATAGAGGGACAATGAGCACCCGGCGGGGGAAGCCGATGAGCGCACGTGTCAATAGGGGGATAGGGGATGGTGCGTTTGCCGGCAGGTAAACGGACTCCCGCACGATCGACGGTTCGATTCCAGCGAGGTTACTCATGGCGGTCGATGCCACGCAAGCGAAACAGTTGTATCAAGAACATCGAGGTGGAACGCCTGCCTGTGTCGTGCGGGCTCCGGGGCGGGTAAACCTGATCGGCGAACACACCGATTACAACGACGGATTCGTCTTGCCGATGGCGATCGATCGGGCGGTGTGGATCGCCCTGACCCCGCGCGACGATCGAAAGGTCGTCGCCTACTCGTGCGACTTTTCCCAGGAAGCCGAATTCGACCTCGACGCGATCGAAAAGTCGTCGGTCGGTTGGTTGGAATACATCAAAGGCGTGGCGTCCGTCTTGCAGGCCGAGGGCTACTCGCTTCGCGGCTGGGAAGGCATCGTGCGGGGCGACGTGCCGGTCGGGGCGGGATTGTCGTCGTCGGCCGCACTCGAGGTCGCCACCGCCCGAGCGTTCGCGGCGATCGGTGACATCGACTGGGATCCGGTTCGCATGGCCCTCTTGGCACAACGGGCCGAAAACCAATGGGTCGGCGTCAATTGTGGAATCATGGACCAATTGATTTCGGCAGCCGGCCGGGAAAACCATGCCCTGTTGATCGACTGCCGTTCCCTCGAATGTCGGCCCGTCCCGCTGTCGCCGGAAGTACGGGTGGTGATCCTCGACACCGGCACTCGGCGAGGGTTGGCCGATTCGGCTTACAACGAACGCCGCAGTGCATGCGAGCAGGCGGCCGCCCATTTCCAGGTCAAGGCTCTCCGAGACGTGACCCCCGAGACGTTTGCCTCGCGTGAGAGCGAACTCGATCCGGTGATTCGGCGTCGGGCGCGGCACGTGATTTCGGAAAACGACCGCACGTTGCAGGCGGTGGCCGCAATGGAGGCCGGGGACATGGCCAAACTCGGACGCCTGATGTACGAAAGCCACGTCAGCCTGCGCGACGATTACGAAGTCTCCAGCGATGCACTCAACGCGATGGTCGAAATCGCGCAACGACAACCGGCGTGCATTGGGGCACGCATGACCGGGGCCGGGTTCGGCGGTTGCGCCGTCGCCTTGGTCGAAGCGGCCGGAGCCGAAGGTTTCGCCGAGACCGTGGCCGCAACCTACCGGCAAGAGACCGGTAACGAACCGGCCGTCTACGTCTGCCGCGCGACGGCCGGGGCCGACGTGGTCGCCGACTGAGTTCAGAAAAAAGTGCTCTCTTTATGTCCCGATAAGGTCGGGCGCGCGAGGCAACCTGCTCGGCGACTCCTTGCCGATGCGTGCCCGGGCTGCCGGCCAATGGCCACCTTCTCAATGGGATTGTCGACGCCGCGCATGCTCGTTACGGGCCTGGGAATCCCGCTTGCGATCTCGCTCCCCAAAACGGTTGGTGCTGACCCGAATTTTCTGTGTGAAAAATGTGCAAATTAAGCAGAATTTTTGCCTATATTGCGTCCTTCTTTGCGTTTTCTGAAGTAAAGTTTCTACGTGTTCGCTCGAGCATGGTGTGTTTGCTATGCCCCGCATGAGGGGGTGTTGGGCGGACGCGTTGCCCGAGCGGGCGACGACTTGGGGTATTGGGATTGCATCAGGGGCTTCGGCTGCTTCACCCCAAGGGATGTGGTGAACGGCCGTTAGAATCACAGAAAACGCATTCGATGACAGGTCGTAGCTTTTCACAACGGAGGGGATTTCCTGCACACTTGGGCGTTCTGATCGGAACGCTGGCGGTCGCGGTTTCGACGTGGGCGGTCTTGCGGTTCAGTCGGCAACAAGAATATCGCGGCGCGTTCTTGCATCGCGCCGAGCGCGTGGCGGCACGAATCGAGCGGCAACTGCCGATGTTGCAGGATGTCGTCGAATCGGCGTCGTTGGTGTTCTCGGCCAGCCATCAGGTCGAAGCCGACGAATGGGAAGTCATGCTCTCCCACCTCGATGACCGCATGGATCCGGGCATCACGGGGCTGATGTACTGTCTGGACGATCCCGCGGCCGATCGTGTGAAGATCGTGTATTCCCATCCCGACCTCGGGCCGAAAGTGCGACGGCGTTTCGAAACGTTCTTGGCCGCCAATCGAGAAGCGATCGCGCGGCAGCACCGGCAGAAAAACTTTCGTGCCGCCCTCTTGGAACCGACGGGAGATTCCGGGCTTTCGGCCGAGATTCTGACCATCGTGCGGTGTCTGGACCACGTGGACGACGAGCCCGGTTCGACGCACGGCGATTGCCGCCGATATATCGTCGCAACGATGGATTTGGGACGCGCCGTCGGCGAGTTGGCGGTATCGTCGCAGGGGTGCTTGATCGAGTTGTACGCCGGGGTTCCCGACGGCAATCATCATCGCCTGTGGCCGCCGGTGTTTCCCGCCGCTAAAGAAGCCGAAACCCGTCCGATCGCTCGCGGCGACGACGATCTGGTCGCCCGCGTCCGATCGACCTTCGAGGGGCATCCGTTCTTCGTGGTCGTTCGTCCCGACGGGCTGTTGAACGTGTCGTATCGAACGCCGCAACCGGAGCTCGTCTTTCTGACGATCATGCTGGTCGGGTGCATGTTGGCGGCGACGTTGGAGGGCGTCTACCGCCTGCGGGAAGAAGCCCGCGTCATCCAAGACGATATGTCCAAGACGATCCGCGAGAAAGAAGGGCTTTATCGCGCCGTGTTCGATTCGGCCATGGATGGGATCGTGATCTTGGACAAGCGGTA
>CAYVVR010000425.1:0-4033 GCA_964454655.1 uncultured Planctomycetaceae bacterium
GCCTCGAGCCCGAAGCGGTCGAGGCCAAGACCGAAGAATTGCGGCGGCGCGATGTTGAGTGTCTTGGTCTCAGCGGCGACATTCGCCGGCAAGAGGATGTGGATCGAATCTTTCAAGAAACGCGGGAAACGTTCGGCGGCGTGGATGTGCTCGTTAACAATGCCGGGCGTTCCATGCGCGGAACCTTGCGTTCCACCACGCCGGAGCAATTTCGCGACCTGATGGAGTTGAACTTGATCGCGCTGGTGCGGTGCACGCTGGCTGCGTTGCCCGATTTGCTGGCACGGCGAGGCCATGTGGTCAATATCGGATCGTTGGCGGCCAAATCGGCGGCACGGTTCGTGGGGGCGTATCCCGCGTCGAAGCACGCGGTAGCGGCATTTTCGCAACAGCTTCGGCTGGAGCTGGGGCCCGAGGGATTGCACGTGTTGTTGGTGTGTCCGGGGCCGATCGCCCGTGACGATGCACGTCTTTATCCGTTGGAGAATGCCGAGAACGTGCCCGAGGAGGCGAGACGGCCCGGCGGCGGCGTGAAAGTGAAGGCGATTCGTCCCGAGGTTCTGGCTCGTCGAATCGTCGAGGCGTGTGAACGACGCAAACCGGAAATCGTGATGCCTGCGAAAGCCCGCTTGCTGTTTGCGATTTCGCAGCTATCCCCTCGTTTGGGTGATTGGTTGATCCGCAAAAATACGCCGTGAGGTCGAGAATCGAAGCGGCAGCGGCTTCGCCCCCTTGTGGGAAGGACTTCGATCGGTCACGATTAGGGCCAAACGGAATGGTCCCAATTCCCCCGAAATCGGTTTCGTGCGGCCGCACTGCCGATGTCGGCGCAGGCTTCGGTATATTGTGCACAATGTGCGGTCGGCGGCGACGCTTTGGAAACCATCGTCGCGTTTCAAGCCCATTCGAACTAGAGAGGGAGTTTCCAGATGGCTGCATTTCCCGACATTCCCAAGATCCCGTATGAAGGTCCCGATTCGAAGAACCCGTTGGCGTTCCGGCATTACAACGCCGACGAGGTCGTCGAAGGCAAGACGATGAAGGAGCAACTCCGGTTCAGCATCGCGTACTGGCACACGATGCGAGGAACCGGGGCCGACCCCTTCGGCGCGGCGACGATGTTGCGGCCGTGGGAAAGCGGCGACGACAGCGTCGAAAACGCGTGCAATCGCGTGCGGGTGTTTTTCGAATTCTGCGAAAAGATTGGGGCTCCCTACTTCTGTTTCCACGACCGCGACGTCGCCCCTGAGGGCAAGACGCTGGCCGAGACGAACGCGAATTTGGATGCGGTCGTCAAGGTCATCAAAGAAGAAATGGACCGGACCGGCGTCAAGTTGCTGTGGGGTACGGCCAATTTGTTCAGCAATCCCCGGTACATGCACGGGGCGTCCACCAGTTGCAACGCCGACGCTTTCGCTTTCGCTGCCGCCCAAGTGAAAAAGGCCCTTGAAGTGACCAAGGAACTGGGCGGCGAAGGCTACGTGTTCTGGGGCGGTCGCGAAGGGTATCAGAGCTTCTGGAACACCGACATGAAGCGCGAGCTGGATCACATGGCCCGCTTCATGCATATGGCCGTCGACTACGCCAAAGAGATCGGGTTCACCGGTCAGTTCTACATCGAGCCGAAGCCGAAGGAACCGACCAAGCATCAATACGACTTCGATGCCGCCGCTTGCATCAACTTTTTGCGGGCGTACGATCTCGCCGATCACTTCAAGTTGAACATCGAAACGAACCACGCCACCCTTGCCGGTCACAACGTCGAGCACGAGTTGGAATACGCCGGCATGCAAGGCTTCCTGGGGTCGGTCGATGCGAACACCGGCGACCTGTTGTTGGGATGGGATACGGACCAATTCCCGACCGACGTGTACCTGACGACGAAGATCATGTTGATCTTCATGAAATACGGCGGTTTGGCGCCCGGCGGCGTGAACTTCGATGCGAAAGTTCGTCGCGAAAGCTTCGAGCCGGTCGATCTCTTCTACGCCCACATCGGCGGAATGGATACCTTCGCCATGGGCTTGAAGATCGCCGCCGCGATGCGAGCCGACGGTGAACTGCAAAAGATGGTTGCCGAGCGGTACGCGTCGTGGGACGCCGGCATCGGAGCCGAGATCGAAGCCGGAAAGCACGACCTGAAGTCGCTGGAGAAGTACATGCTCGAAAAGGGCGACATCTCGCCCAACGCCAGCGGCCGACAGGAACTGTTCGAGAACGTCGTCAATCGGTACATCTTCTAGTACCGAGTGGAAATCGTTCATGAACCGTCGGGCGGCTCGAGAGACGACAAGCTCGGGCCGCCTTCGGTTTTTCTTGCGTCAATAGTTGAAACATACGCCGAGATTGTGAAGATCCCGGGCGAGCCGACCGGCATCGGTGTATTGGACGGCCGTCAGGCCTGCCCGAGTCGCCCCTTCGACGTGTTGCGGAAGATCGTCGACGAAAAAGATTTCGTCGGGAGAAACGCCTGCCTGTTCGATTGCCGTGGCGAAAATCTTGGGATCCGGTTTCGAGGCTCGGGCCTGATAACTGAGCACGAACGCCCGGTAACCACCGTCGAGGATGGAAAATCGTCGTCGGCAATGTTCCCAGTGGATGTGGCAGGTGTTGGAAAGGATCCCCAACGGTGCGCGGGCGGCGAGCAAACCGGCGAGAATCGGCAGCGTGTCGAGGTTCGGCCAAAAGATGTCGGCGGCGGCTTCGATCAACCGGTCTTGCGGCGGACGGCAATCGAGCGCCTTGCAGTACCGGTCGTAGAACTCGGCGGTCGAGATTCGGCCGACTTCGTAGTCGTGTTGGATACCGTCTTCGAAAACGACCCGGTACACCGCATCGGGCGCGACGCCGCTGACCTCGGCCATCTGACGGCACATGCGGTCGACATCGAAGTTGATCAAGACACGGCCCAGATCGAAATACAAAAAGCGAATTTTCGGCATGTTGAACCTCGTATGCTGCACGGAAAACCAAGATGCACCGTGAAAGGAAAGCGTGCCGTGCGACCGTCACACCGTTCCCAGCCTACGAAGTCGCTTTGCCGCTGACCAGTCCGAGTGGGCCGGTTTCTTGATCGCAGCACGGGCGACGGTCGGCGTTCGAAGGTATCGAATGGCTGTCGGCTTGGGAAATTCTGTCTCTGGCCTGAGTGGAGGTTTTGCCGAATTGCGCAGATTGCCGAATTTTCCGGCGCACGAACACGAGCGTACGGACTTGCCGCGATTTGGTCTTGTCGTTCGCGAGCCGAGTTGGGAAACTCCTCCCCTCGAATGATCGAATCGATTGCCCGCTACGGGGAGCACGGATTTCTCATGCGGTCGCCCGACGTACACCTAAAGAGTTTCGTTTGCCTCACGGTTGGTGCCGTGCTTACGACGCTTGTCGTGGGATGTGCCGAGCATGTGCTGTGGACGGCGTCGCCTGAGTTGGCGGTTTATGAACCGAATCCCATCATGGTGCCGTATCAGCCGCCGGAAACCTTTTGGGAAAACCTGGTCGAGGTCGTTCAACGCTACTTCGATATCGATCACGAAGAACCGGTTCGAAATATCGGCGGAATTCTAACCGAGGGCCGTCTGGAAACCCGGCCGAAAATCGGCGCGACGATTTTCGAACCGTGGCACCGCGATTCCGTGGGGCGTTATAGTCGCGTGGAAGCGACCGTACAGTCGATTCGCCGGACGGCGACGCTCAAAGTCGTGCCTGCCGAAAACGGATACCAGGTCTCGGTGCAGGTCTTCAAGGAACTGGAAGACGTGTCTCGTCCCCTCGGGGCGACGAGTTCGGCGGCCGCATTCCGTGACGATAGCTCGTTGACCCGCGTGGTCGGGCCGGTCGGAGCCCAACAGGTCAACGAGGGCTGGATTCCCAAGGGACGCGACACCGAACTCGAACAAGCCATTTTGCGAGACTTGGTCGCACGATTCGGTCGCGCGTCGAGTTGTCGCCCGCAGACAGCCGACGAACTTGGCCTGGAACCGCCCGGCTACTAAGCGGAACCGTACGCGACGGAACGCCTCGGACAGGCCGGTTC
>CAYVVR010000426.1:0-4015 GCA_964454655.1 uncultured Planctomycetaceae bacterium
ACGTTCCCTGCGTTTCATCTTCGCCGACGGCAGCCGCCCGGCAAATTTTCGAGACCGTTTCGCATCGGCGGCATGTCGAAGCTACCATAAGTGACACGTTCCCCGCAGTGCGTTCCACCTTCCAACCGATTCTTCATCCGCAGGAGGCCCTTCCATGTCGCAACCTGCACGCCTGCCGCGACGTCGTTTCGTGGCCGCCGGGGCTCTTTCAGCGGCCGCGGCCGTTGTTCCTCGCCACGTCTTGGGCGGTGCCGAGCACGTTCCCCCCAGCGAACAAATCACGTTGGCCCACATCGGGATGGGCACGCAAGGGTTTCGCGAAATCGGCGCCCTGCTGGCCGAACCGCGCATCCGGATCGTTGCCGTGTGCGATCCGAACACCGACAGCCAAGACTACATCGAGTGGGGCGCCGGCGGCATCCGCCGCACGATCGCCGAATTGATGGGCGATCCCGATTGGCGCAAAGACGTGCCCGGCTGTCCCGGCGGACGCGAAGTCGGCCGTCAGTTGGTCGACGCCTACTACGCCCGCAACCGCGGCAAGAACTACACCGGTTGCCGCGCCTACGCCGACTTCCGGGAACTACTCGACAAAGAAACCGACCTCGATGCCGTCAAGATCATGACCCCCGACCATTTGCACGCGGTGATCGCCGTCGCCGCGATGCGCAAGGGGGTGCACGTGATGACGCACAAGCCGATCGGCAACCGCCTGAACGAAGGTCGCCTCGCGATCGAAACCGCCCGCCGAACGAAACGGGCGACGCTGCTGTTGGCCTACGGTGCCGCGCCGGGCAATGCGGCGATTTGCCGTCACATCAAAAAGGGCGTCATCGGCGAGTTGCGCGAGATTCACATTTGGACGAATCGGCCCGTGTGGCCGCAGTACACCGAACTTCCCACCGACACGCCGCCTATTCCCAAGGGCTTCGACTGGCAACTTTGGCTGGGCCCGGCGGTCGATCGTCCGTACCATCCGCACTACACGCACACGGTGTTCCGCGGCTGGTACGATTTCGGCGGCGGCTCGATGGCCGACATGGGCATCTACGCCCTGTGGCCCGTGTTCGACGAACTGAAACTCGGCGTGCCGCACAAGATTCAGGGCTGGGGCTCGCACGCCTGCACGATCACGGGCAATACGAGCCGGGTGATCCGAAACGACTTCTCCTATCCGCTGGCCTGCACCTTCCGCTTTTGGTTCAAAAGCCCCGATGGCAGCGACCGGCAATTGTGGTGGTACGACGGCGGGATGCGTCCGCGGCTGCCCGAGCTGGTCGAGCGGGCGGGAACGCCCACCGGCCGCGAAGGCATCGTGTACATCGGCGACGACGGCGTGATCACCGCCGGCTTCCACGGTGAAAACCCCATTCTCCATACCGAACACGACACCGGCTCGCTCTGGAAACTCACAGGCAACGACCAACAAGATCCCGCACGGCTCGACCACGCCGATCGCATGGAAGGCTTCTTGGCGGCCTGCCGCGGAGAAATATCGCCCGAGGCAGCGCCGGGTAACTTCCTAAGCGCCGCCGAGATCACCGACACGGTCAACCTGGGCACCGTGGCCTTGCGGGCGGAAACGACGATCGAATTCGATGCGGCCTCGGGAACGGTCAAACCCGCGCGTGCCGCGAAGTACCTTACCCGCGAATATCGGCCGGGCTGGGAATTGACCTGACCACCATTCGGCAACGGGGCTGTTGCCCGCGGAGGTGTGCCATGCGACTTGCCACGAAGGTGTTTTTAACGGTCGGCGTGTTGAGCGGCTTGGCGGCATCGGCCTGCGCCGAGGAAGCACCGCCGCCGGTGGTCGCCGAGATTCGGGCAGCGGCCTCGGCACCGACGACCGGTCCCGACGGCCGTCCGCTGCCCTTGGCCGGGCACTGGAACCGCGGCACGCGTCCCGAGGGCTTCAGCCCCGATTACCAGCTCGAGCTGATCCGCCGAGGCCGTCACGTGCTACCGTGGTTCGAGTTCCCGCGGCCCGGTGCGCCGACCGACGATGCATACTTCACCCGCTACGAGGCCGCCTTCCGCCGGGTGGCCGCGTGGAAGCTTCCCTTCACGCTGGTGGGCACGCAGTGGGAAATCGTATTGGCGAAGAAGTCGCTGTTCGGCCGAACGTTTCCGTTCAAAGACCTGCCGCCCGAACGAAACGCCCTGGCATTGAACGAAGACGGCCGGCCCGATCCGCGGTTGGGCATCAGCCCCTTCGGTGCCGTCGAACCGTGGGCCGAGGTCGGCAAGCTATGGGTCGAAAGCCCTATGATGCGGCGGCTTCAGGAACTCTATCCCGATCCGCCGCGAGTGATCTTCCTCAGCAACAACGAGGCCCCGAAGATTCGTTGGGCGAAAAACGGCGGCATCGAACGCGACAAACGCTTCACCGATCGATACGGTTTCGACTGCTCCGACGAGCTGAAACGTTGCCTGGTGGGCAACGGTTGGATCGTCCGCTACCGGGCGATGTTCGACGCAATGCGATCGCATCTCGACGCCCCCGGCTGGCGCGACCAGGTGCGATTCGTCGGATACGGCGCGTTCGGTCCCGATCACATGGGCCGCTGGTCGGGCTGGCCCGTCTACTCGCTGCATTGCGGAAATCGCTTCGATTGGGCGCCCTACGCGTGGGACGGCGCCTCGCCTTCCTATTACACGCACGACTGGGACGCCTCGACCGACTTCACCGTCCACAGCCCGATCGTCTCGTTCATGAACTACGTCATGGCCCAACGTCGAGTATACGCCGACAAACCCGACTTCTGGTTCGAGTTCTCGGTGTGGGACGGCAGCAAGACCGACGCCGAAGGCCGCGAGATCGGCAAGCCGGCCGACTACGCCGAACATGGCGAACCCTACTCGCCCGCCCGACATGCAAGCTACGTCGAATTCGGAATGTGGCTCACTCGTCCGCGGGTCGTTCGCGAATTTCGCGGTTACCTCGACACTCGCGAGCGTGTGGGCGCGTACTTCGAGGCGATCGTCGCCGTGGTCGATCGCGTGTATGCCGATCCGGTCTTGCGCGAGTTTTGGCGATTCGGCGAGTTGGTACCCAATCGGGCGCACCGACATCCGTTCCAAGTGGCAATTCCCGAAGAATTCGCCGCCGAAGACCGCTGGTATATGCTCGAAACGAATCTCGATCCGCCGCGACCGTGGTCGTTGGATACCGAGCTACCCGTCCAGTCGCTGGCGTTGGTTTTGAACAAGCCGGGCAACCGCCGATGGCTGGTGTACGCGCGATCGCCCTTGGCCGATCGGCGAGACGTGACGATTCAAATCCCCGAGGGTCCCTCGATTACCGTCGACGTGCCGATTGCCGGCGCTTTTTATCTGGTCGACCAACGGTCGCCGACGCCGCAACGTGTCGGCCGTTGACTCGCTGCCGATCCCCTTGCCCCCTAGAAGGCAAGGCTTTTGTCTCCGCACGAAGCAAGAAGGGATGCCCTTCGATCGAGCTTCGCATCACGCCTCGGCGATCTGCTCGCGTCGACCACCGTTCGAACGGCGAGACGCCCGAGCCGCCCTTTGCTGATGCCGTCCCCTCACTCCTCCGGAGACTCCGGCGTGTCGTCCTTCTTCGGCGGAAAAATCGAATCGTAGAACTCCAAAAATTGCCGATCCTCTTCCGGAGTCGGTCGTCCACGCCGAGCCCACACCTTGTCCCAGATTTCTTCATCTTCCTCGGTCACGACGAGGCCGGTGGTCTTCGAGTACAGTGGATACTTCGGCAATCCGCGATCCTCTTCACTCTGCGATTCTTCGGAATCGCTCGGCTTCGTCGCTTCGTCCAGCGAATCGTTCGCCTCGTCCGTCGGGTTCGATTCGTTCCGCAGATCCTCGGAATCAGCGTTCTTTTTCGATTCGGCCATTGGTCGCCCCCTTTTTCATCTCGTGGCCTGATGAAGCCCGCGAAGCGCTCAAGCCGGCCCTCTCGCTTCGCCAATGCATCATAACATCGATCGACTACCCGCGATCAAGCCGAAGCCACCGGCCTTTCCTTGCCTTCCGG
>CAYVVR010000427.1:0-4014 GCA_964454655.1 uncultured Planctomycetaceae bacterium
CGGCACCGATGATGCAATCGAGGATGCGTTTTTCTTTTTGCAGGCCGAGAATTTCACCCACCTGGGCCGCCCGCTGCAAGACGACGTGCGTGCGATCGAAGAAGATCGCCTCGCGCGTGACGGGCACGATCAGCCCGTGCTTGGTCGTGTGCGGCGTCTCGACGTAGTCTTCGCCGAAGCCGACGTGCGGATACGGCATGCCGGGATGCACTTCGAGGTTCGTCTTGGCGATGCGTCCAGCGCCGGGGATGCGTTCGCCGTCTAGTTGGGTCGGCACGGTCGCCACCAGTCGCGAGGCGGCGAAAGCTTCGTTCCGGTAGGCTTCGAGAATCTTGGCCGAGACGATCGCACCGGTCACGTTCAGGAAGGCGGTGGCGTCGATGCCGTCTCCGGCTTCGAGCAGCACCCGTCCCTGTTCCTGCGGATCGAGCGAGCGGACCCACTCGGCGCCGCAGGGGACGAGCGTTTCGGCCAGGCGACGAAGGCTGAAGTCTTCGGGTTTCAGGTGGCCTTCGTCGAGGGCTTCGCGCAAGTGCCCGACCGTCGCCGCCGAGCCGTCGAGCTCGAGACGCCGTTTCAGTTCTGCGTAACGAATGGTCATGAGATGCCTCCTTCGGTTTGGCGATGAAACAGGGGTTCGCCGAGGGTACGGTGTCACACGCCGCCGTGCATGACCGTGGAACAAATCGCCACGTACACGCTGCCTTCGGGCGACGGCGCCCGCCGGGCCGCACGCCCCAGGGCGAAGCGCGGCTCGGTCACCTTGTCGACCTGTTGCGGGCAGAGCGTGACGCCGTCGGACGATTCGTCCACGCCCACCAGGTCGCCCAGCTCGAACGTGCCGGGCGGACATTCGAATTCGAACACGCCGTGCGTGGCCACCCGCACCGGGCGATCGCTCCCGGCCGGGCTGCGCTGCATCGCCACGCCCAAGAAACGTGCGGCGAAGAATTCCTGGTTGGCTTGTTCGGTGCCCTGGTCGGGCACGAGAGAGGCCGGTTTGGCGTCGTCGCCGTCCAAGAAAAGCAAGTCGCCGACTTCGATCACCGTGTCGGCATCGACCGCCGCCACGACCGGGTCCGTATCGCCGTACCGCCACCGCATTCGATCGACCATGACGTCCTCCTTTGGAAATTGCGAAAAACGAGGTTCACGCGCGTTCGTTTGCACGCGTCGCTCATCGTTTGAGCAGCCTGGCGAAGCTGCGTCCGTCGCGAACGACCGGCGCCGCCGAAAGCGGATCGCGTGATTGCGGCGCAGTTTCCGACAGGCGTGCGAGCTTCGCTTCGAGGGCCTCCAGTCGCCGGAGAAGCACGTTCTCATCCGGCGATGCGCCCGCTTGGGCGGCATCTTCGAACAGGCCTTCGGTGGTCGCCGGATCGGCCACCAAATCGACGCTGAGCACCTGCTCGATGGCCTCGACTTCGACCGTTTGGCCGTTGCGCCGAACCACGGCGCTGACGTGGTGCGAAAGCCCGACGTTTTCCGGCGCGTGTTCGGCGTCCCAGGCGAGCTGGGCGGCCACGGGATGCTTGGGGTTGAAATGCAAGTCGCCGAACAGGCCTTCTTCTTCGACGAACCGCACGTTGCGGATGCGGCCCAAGCGATCGCGGTAGTCGCGTGCCGCGCGGCGCAGATCGGCCGGATGGTTCACGTTCACCTTGGCCTCTTCGTACAAGGCGACGGCACGGCGCAGGGCGTCGGCGCGGTAGATGCGCCCGTTGCGAGATCGCAGTCCCAAGATTTTCACGCCGCGGATGACGCCCGCCTCGGCATCGACGGCCGGGGCGTTTCCCCTCCAAGGCGCGTACTCGACGATTCGTTCGGGCATGGTTCACCTCCTTCGAGAAAGCGAGGAAGAAATCGGTGATGGGCGATTCATGCGGGTTTCACGCCCGCCCGGGCGGCCATCGTCTCGGGCGACATCGCCCCCAAGCGGACGAGAATCGCATCGGCCTGCACGTCTTTGAGGCGATCGCGAACGACCAATCCCGGCGGAAAGGCTTGCACCTCGAACGCAAGGCGAAAGTCGGTCGGTAGTTCTCCGGCCGCGGCCGCCGCCTCGAACGCGGCGTCGATAAGGGTCAGGTCGTCTTCGATCATGGCCTGTTGCAAGCGAGCGAACATCTTCACCGCGGGGCCTTCGGCCACCAACGTCGAGGCGTAGTTCGCATTGCCGGCATCGCTGGTGAGCATGTACTCGGGCATCACCAATCGGCTGGCGATCGCCCGCAACTCGGCCTGCAACAAGGTCACGTACTTTCCGGCGTCGATGGCGGCGACGGGAAATTCGTAGTCGATGCCGGCGGTGGCGTCGAGGATCGTACCCGGCGGAAAACGCTCGACCGAAACCGGTGTTCCCGCACCGCCGGTTCGATCGGCTTGCGCGGCGACGAACCGTTCGATTTCGGGCCGATCACGGCGGGCGTGTTTGCGGATGAGGGCCACCGCCGACTGGATCCCCGCCACCACGCTCATGTTCCGCAACAGCTTTTCCGCCCGCTTCAGGTTTTTGCGAACGGGATAAAACAGCGACAGCCCGCGTTTGACGTTCGCATCGACGTTTGCCTTACGATGCTGAATGAAACGGCCGGGCACGCGGCGGCCGTCGATCCAATAGGCGACGACCGATTCGACGTCGCCGGCTTCGCATTCGATGCCGAAACCCGCCCCGTGTGAACCGCCCGACGGCTCACCGACTTGCTCGGGATCGACGAACCGCAACCGCAACAGCCCGTCGCCGGTGTCGAACATGCGGAGAAACACTTCGCCGTCGCGATCCAGCCGGCGCTGGATTTCGCTTTGCCGTCGATGCCAGCGGTTTTCGCGCAGAAAGCGATCCAAGACCGATTCGGCGCGGCGCAGGAGCGCGCGAGGGACGGCGTCGTCGCGAGGAACGACGCGGTACGTGTGACCGCTGCCCACCACGTAGCTGATGCGGTTTTCGATCGCGCACAACGCGAATTCGTTTTCGCAGGCCAAGCGGCGGCATTCGTTCCGAAGCGCCGTCAACTCGGCCTCGGTCGAAAAGGGGACCGAAGCCTTCGGCGCGGCGCAGGCGGGCAACCACGATTCGCCGTCGTCGTGCAAGGGATCGTCGCCGACGCAGGCGGCCACGTCTTCCAGCACGCGGTGCAGTAAGGTTTTCGATCGGTCGATCATCGTTCACCTCGAAAGTCGCGACAAAGCGGCGGTCGAAAGATGGATTCACTCGACGCGGAGGACGCTCCCGGCGCGCTCGGCGGGCGTCGGCGAGGCGAGCGAGTCCAACAGCCGCACCGCCATTTCCAACGCGTCGGGGCCGTCGTCGTGGTCGGCCGTGGGAAACGCCCGCAATTGCTCGACCAACAGCCGTGTTCCCGGCGAAACCGCGAAGCGGAGCCGATCTCGCGCCAGCAAGGGCCCCAATCGTCGAATCCGCACGCGTTTATCGACGTGGTTGCGGATCAGCCAGGGCGAAACGCCCCATTGCCCGCGGCGGGTCAGCTCCGCTTGCAGCGGCTCGGCCAAGAGTTCTTGGAATTGGTTCGCTTCGATTCCCAGCGCGTGCGGCCGGATGCGTTCGCACCAGGCGACCGTGTCGCGGATCAATCGATCGGTCGAGCGGCGGGCCAAGTCGGCATCGACGTAGATGCGTCGTCCTTCGGCCACGGCGATCACGACGGCCGAGTAGTCGCCGGTGCGGGCGTCGCCGCCCTTGCTCGGATCGACCGCCACCACCCGCACGCCTTCCTCGGGAAGCGACTCGCACCAGATGCGATCGGTGAAGTACGCGTCGGGCCATTCGCAGGCTTCGGGCGAGGCGGGCCGGTTCTGTTTTTCGCGGGCGAAGGCGGCCGGACCGATCTCGGCGGCCAGGCACATGAGCGTGTACAGGTCTTCCCGCTCGGGCCACAAGACCTCGGCGCCGCGGTCCATTTCGGCGCGATGTTGCCGGTAGAAACGCCGGGCCTTTTCGGCGGCGCGGGGATCGTCGGCGTTCGTATAGATGGCACGCCATCGCGCCCACAAGTG
>CAYVVR010000428.1:0-4005 GCA_964454655.1 uncultured Planctomycetaceae bacterium
CGCCGACCCCATCGCCGGGTGCAAGCGAGGCACCCGCCGGTTCGACCGACAATATGCCGGATGACGCCTTCCTCGAAGCTGCCCGCGAAGTGTGGCAGGCGATGGCGGAACGCAACCCGGATGCGGCGAGGGCTCGCCTGAACGCATTGGCGGCAACCGTGCGAGACGATCGTGAACGCAACATCGTTCGATCGTTGGATCAACTATTGACACACCTGGAAGAGTTCTGGAGAGCGTTTGCGCAGGGCGTCGCGCGACTCGAGGGAGGTGAAGAGTTTGCCATCGGCGACACGTACATCATCGTCGTCGACAGCACGCCGCAAGAGTTGACGATCCGCGCGGCCGGTCAAAACCGTACGTACGTGATTCGCGACATTCCCGATATTTTAGTCCGATTGATCGTTCGCCGAACGTTCGGCACCGACCCGCAAACCCAATCGATTTACGCGGCCTATCTTGCCGTCGACCCGAAAGGCGATCCCGCTCAAGCTCGTCGGATTTGGGAATCGGCTCAACGTCAGGGCGTCGACACCCGATGGCTGCTCGAGGCGCTGAAGTTGCTCCCGGCAGATGCGGCTGGGGCGACGCCCTCGGCGAACAATCGGGTCCCCGATGAAAACGCCAGAACGGCGGCGGCTTCTGCCATTGCGCAAGAGTTGGCCTCCGACATCCAAGCGGCCTCGACCCGAGAACAGCAGGTTCGCTTGGCGAGAATGTTGGTCGACCGCGGTCGAAGGGAAGCCGACAATGCGAGAGCCTATGCGGCCTTGATGATGGGACGCGATTGGGCGGTGCGTGCGGGAGATCCATCGACGGCCTTTGCCGCCGTCGAGGCGACCGCACGACGGTTCGCCGTCGATGAGTGGAATCTCAAGGTTGCCGTTGCCGGTGAGTTGATCAAGTCGACACGGAGCAGGGAGGGGCTCCAACAGTTGGTTGATTCGGTCATGGCTGCCGTGCGCAAGGCGAAATCGGCGGGACGCAACAACGAAGCATCGCAATTGGCCCGCATTGCGCTGGATGCAGCACGACGAACGAGCAATGCGGCATTGGTACGGCAGTTGATGGTCGATCTGAACAAGCTGCAAGTGGTCCCGGGGCGTCCGTAACGAGGAGTGCAAAGGAGTATACATCGGTGGGCTTGCCTGACGTCGTCACGATTCCAGTTTCCGGCCCCGTCAAAGGGAAGGTCGTTCCGCCGGGATCGAAAAGCATCACGAATCGTGCGTTGATTTGCGCGGCATTGGCCGAGGGGCGGTCGATTCTGACCGGTGCATTGGATAGTGAAGATACGCAGGTGATGATCGAAGCCCTGCGCCGGTTGGGGATTGCCGTCGATCACGTTCCCGAGCAACACCGCATCGAAGTGGACGGATGTGCCGGCCGGATACCGTCATCGCAGGCCGATCTTTTTCTTGCCAACAGCGGCACGAGCATTCGCTTTTTGACCGCGTTGTGCGCACTGGGGCACGGCACGTATCGGCTCGACGGCATCGAACGTATGCGGGAACGGCCGATCGGTGATCTCGTCGAGGCACTGCGAGCTTTGGGGGCCGAGGTTACGACCGAATTCGGAAACGACTGCCCGCCGGTCGTCGTCCAAGCCAAAGGACTGCCGGGCGGCCGAGCCGAGGTTGATGGTCGTATCTCCAGCCAGTTTCTCAGCGGGTTATTGATGGCCGCCCCGTACGCGCGAACGCCCGTCGTTTTGGAAGTGCGCGGGACGCTCGTTTCCGTTCCGTACGTGCATATGACGATCGAAGTCATGCGTGCGTTCGGGGGCCGCGTGCATGTGGAAGACGATAGGGTATTTCGCGTAGAGACCGGTAACTACCGTGGGTGCGAATATGCGATTGAGCCGGATGCTTCGGCGGCAAGTTACTTCTTTGCCGCCGCGGCGGTCACCGGCGGCGACGTCGAAGTTCGGGGCCTGAACGAGAACGCCTTGCAAGGCGACGTGAGGTTTTGCGATTGCCTAAGCGAAATGGGGTGTTGTGTATCGTACGAATCCGACGCCGTCCACGTCGTGGGGGGACGTCTCGTCGGACGTGAGTTGGATATGAACGCCATCAGCGATACCGTGCCTACGTTGGCGGTTGTTGCTCTGTTTGCCGATGGTCCGACCACGATTCGCAATGTAGCCCACATTCGCTGCAAAGAAACGGATCGCATCAGCGCCGTGGCAACCGAGATTCGCAAACTCGGCGCCCGAGTTGAAGAATTCGACGACGGCTTGCGGATACATCCTCGCCCCGTGTCCGAGTACCGTCCAGCCGAGATCGCCACGTACAACGACCATCGTATGGCGATGAGTTTTGCCGTCGCAGGCCTGCGGATTCCCGGAGTCGCAATCTTGGATCCCGGTTGCACACGCAAAACTTATCCGGGGTTCTTCGACGACTTTTTCCGGCTGATCGAGACGTCGAAAGCGTGATGCCGTCGGTCGTCACGGGCGGTCCGAACCTTGGTGTCGATCGGGACGTACCCGCTAGAATTCGATCTTGCGGAAATGGCGAAATCCAGCGAGCAGCGTAACGGCCATCACGGCAATGCAAAGCAAGACGGCCGTTACCGGTCCCAACCATGACCACAGCACGATCCAATCGCTGATGGCCACCTTGAAGCCGAGGACGGGCAGCGTACTGGTCGACCGGCTGAGAAATTCGAGGTGGATCGGCAAGGCGGCGGTCAGCAGGATGACGACGTTGTAGAACGTGCTGACCACCAAATTGAGCGTCCCGCCGAATCCTGCGGCGATGCGAGACGGCGACTCTTCGCGGAAATTAGGGAACCGGGCGCCTAATCCGACGGCAATAGCGCTGAGCCCCAAGCTCATCAAGACCGCGCACAACTGGTGCGACAGGAATACCGTCGTATCGACACCCAGCATGCCGTCGCTCAAGGCGACGAGGGCGGTCACCGGTATCAATGAACCGATGATGCCGTATGTCAGTTTGCTCCAAACAAGGGCGTTTCGATTGAGCGGCAATTGCCCCAGAATCCAGAATCGCAGTCCTTCGAGGCTGATCAGGGGAAAGACGAAGCGAGTCGTAAACGTCGAAAGGAGCAATCCGATCACCGCAAGATTCAGCAAGCTGATGCTGCTGATCCATTGGGCGTAGGTTTTCTCATAATACAACCGTTGCATGTTTAGGAAATAGAAAGCCAACAGCCCGCCGAAAATCAGGGTTTGCAACCACTGAACCGGATCGCGTTTGAAGATGCGCACGTCTTTTCGAATCAAGAGTCGCACTTGCAAGGGCAGGAAACCGAACACGCGATCGAACCAGGAGGATCGAAACGCAGCTACGGCGCCGCGGCGCCGCCCGCGTCGCCCGGCCACCGACTGATACAGCCGGCGGTAACTACGCCGGGCTGCGAAACCGACGATCTGATTCGCAACGAGAGAGGTCGTCGTCAATACGGCGAAGAACATCGTGCCGTCGGCTGTCTGGTTGTGGGCGAACGAGAGAAGACCCGTCGTCAGCCACCAGCTAGGCAAGAAGCGAAACTGCGTGATGCGCAGCCGAGACAACGTTCCTTCCAGCCAATCGATCGTCAACACGTTGGCATCTTTGACCGTGCTGAGCCATTGAATCAGGAGATATCCCGCGGCAAACACGGCGGCTACACCCAAGGCCATCAGCAGATTGCGCAGGCGGCTGACGAAGCGGGCCGCTCCGAGCGTCACGAGCGCACCCAATGCCGACGGGATGTACACAAAAGCGATCATCAACGGCAACATCATGGCGTAATACGGCCACGGGGCGTCGACCGTCACGCCGTAGGCGACGAGAACCGGAGTACCCAAAAAGAGAAATCCCCAACTCGACAGAAGGACGGCTTCCTGGTACTTGATCCAAAAGACACGTTCGGGACGTACCGGCAGCGTCAACAGTTGCACGGTATCGGCTCCACGAAACGCCGACCCGAAGATGATGATGGCCGATGAGAACACCAACATCACGGCCAAGGTCATGAAGAACGTGCCCAGTACGTAACGCA
>CAYVVR010000429.1:0-4005 GCA_964454655.1 uncultured Planctomycetaceae bacterium
GTATTCACACCGGCAAAATCCTCGCGCTCTCGGAGGATCTGCCGATGATCATCGAGATCGTCGACACGCCGGAACGTATTCGCGATTTTCTGCCCTTCCTCGACGAAGTCATCACCGGCGGCGGCCTCGTGACCCTGGAACGGGCCGAGGTCATCTTCTACCGGCACGGCGAAGAACAACCGGACGACGCCGCCTGAACGCCTCACCGGTTCAACCGGCACTCGACTTTTCGACACGACGTTCGGCAACACGGCCGTTGCACGAACCGGCGATCATTCGTTCAAAATCGCATCGAGCGTGGGCCGAAGCTTCTCGTTTTCGAGGTACGGGTCGTCGTACTTCCGGCCGTAGTCGACAATTTCCCGCGCCAAGCGACGCAACACGTCGCGGTATTCGGGCTTGTCGGCCTGGTTGTTCAGTTCCAAGGGATCGGCCTTCAGGTCGAACAACCAAGGACGATCGAAGGCCGAAACGACCAGCTTGTAGTCGCCCGAAATCGCACACAACCAGGGCCCCGTCCCACGAATCACGGCGACGTCTTTCCACCCGGGCACCGACTTGCCCTGCAACAGCGCCGAGGCATCGCGGCCGTGACTGGGCGTTTTCTCCTCGACCCCCATCAAGCTTAAAATCGTCGGCTTGAAATCGACGCAGGTGAGCACTTCGTTGACGACCGTTCCGGCGGGAATCTTCGGCGGATAGTAAATGACGAACGGAATCCGCGCCGACTTTTCGTACGGCACCCCCTTGTTCAACCGGCCGTGTTCACCGCACAAGTCGCCGTGATCGGCCGTAAAGACGATAATCGTCTTCTCCAACAGATCGCGACGACGCAACTCGGCCAGCACGCGACCGACGTTGTCGTCGATGCACTTCACCATGCCGTAGTATTGCGGCATGATCTTGCGCAAGGTCGCCTCGTTCACTCCTTTTTCAGGTCGCCCCCACTGCGGAATCTGGTCGGGGGTCTTATGCAAGCTGGCCGGTATGGGCACGTCGACGTCGTCGTACATCGTGTCGTACGGTGCCCGGACCGTGTTCGGACCGTGCGGATCGGGAATACTCACCATGAAACAAAACGGCTCCGAGGCGTGGTCGGCCACGAAATCGAGCGTCTTCGTGGTCAACCAGTCGGTCGTAAACGACGTTTCGTCGGCCCCGGCCACGTCGTAGGTCGGCTGGCCTTTCGCATTCCGTGCGGCGACACGCGGCCCTTCCGGCGTATCTTCCATCTTCTTCCAGTGCCCGCGGTTGAACATGTAGCGGTTGTCTTGGAAGCCGAACTTGCGTTCGGGCGCCCACTGAGGCTTTCCCTCGCCGTCGAGGTGCCACTTTCCCGCGTACCCGGTCGCGTATCCGGCCGCCGAAAGCTCGGAAGCGAACGTTCGAATTCGGTCGTACAACGGAATGTTGTTCGTCGTCACCGGCGTATGGTGCGGATACAGCCCCGACACGAATGCCGCGCGGGAAGGCGAACACACCGGCGTCGTCGCGTAAAACTTCGTGCATTTCGCGCCGTGGGCGGCCAACCAGTCGATGTTCGGCGTTCCGACGATCGTTCCCCCGTAGCAGCCGAGCATGTCGAGATTGAATTCGTCGACGTGGATGATCAGCAAGTTCGGCCTATCCGCCGCCCGGCAGTCTCCGGCGGCAATCAATCCACCGACGGCGGCAGCGAACACAGCCACCCCAACCACCAGCAATCGCTTCAGTCTTGCCATGGGGGAAATCCTCCGATACAGGGACGAAACTTTTTCTCAATGAGGGAACGCGTCCGACACGCGCGACGTCCCCGCTTCCTAGGGCACGGCCTCCCCTGCTTGCTCCACAGCGACGCAGACACTCGGTTTTCCAGCCTATTTCCCTTTTGCCTGTTTCGGCTTTTGTTTCGCTTTCTTGACCGGCGGATGATCCGGGTCATACGGCTGCCAAGTCTTGTTTCCGCTCATCCCCTGGCGTTCCAAGGCCTTCATCTCGGTGCCGATACCTTCGTCGCCTTGTTGCTTCATCCAGGCGTCGAGCACCTGTCGCAACTTCTTTTTCACTGGAGCGTACTGCGGATCGTTCGCCAGGTTGTGCAGTTCGAAAGGATCCGCCTGCAAGTCGTACAACTCTTCTTCTGGACGATGATAGTACGCCTCGGCGCGGGCTTTCGCTTCGGCCTCGGAACGCTTGAGCCACAACTTCGGCAAACCGTTCGGTTGGGTTCCTTCGGTGTTGTAGAACGTAGCCTGCCAATTGGGGTTCCAGATGTACTTGAATCGTTCGTTGCGCACCGAACGAATCGGATAGCATGCCGAGCCGTTGATGATGCCGCGGGTGGTATGAGCCCCGTAAACATACTCGCGGTGCGTGTCCTTCCGCCCCAAGAGCACGTCGAGAAAGCTCTTTCCGTCGAACCCGCGATTGCCGAACGCATCAGGACAACCGGTGTCGAACCGACTCGGATCGGCGCCGGCCGCCTCCAAGAAGGTGGGCACGACGTCGATGTACTCGCACAAGGCCGAGGTTCGCGTCCCCGGCTTCACCTTGCCGGGCCAGCGGACGATGCAGGCCGCCTTTTGCCCCGCGTCGTAGCAGGTCCACTTGCCGAACGGCATCGACGAACCTTGCTCGCTGAGAAACATCACCAGTGTATTCTTCGCCTGCGCCGATCGATCGATCAGGTTCAAGCACACACCGACCTCGTCGTCCAAGGCCGTGATCTCGGCATAGTAGGCACGCATCGCCTCGCGGGTTTCGGGACAATCGTACAAGTACGGCGGCACGACGAAATCGGCCGGATCGTACTGACTCGGATCGCCGATGTTCCACGGGCTATGCGGTTCATGACTGGCGACCACGACACAATACGGTTGATCGGGATCGCGGTTGATGAATTCCGCCAACTTCGCTTCGTCGATCTTACCTTGGCGAATATCGCCCAAGTACTCGAACGGGAACGACTCCGGCGGCTTGTAGTGCGTTTTCCCCATCAACGCGACGCGATAACCCAGCGATTCGAGGTGATGGACGATGCTCTTGGTTCCCTCGCGCACGCGGCTATGGTTCGGATAGGCACCGTTGCGAACCGGATGCAACCCCGTGTAAAGCTGTTGCCGCGTCGGGGCGCACATCGCCGTCGCCGTGAACATGGCGTCGAAACACATTCCTTCGTCGGCCAAACGTTGAAGGTTCGGCGTGTGAATGACCGCGTTGCCGTAAGGTTCGCAGTCGTGCCAGGTCATGTCGTCGCCGATGATGATCATGAAATTCGGCTTTTCGGCGGCCGCGGCAAATGCTCGCCCGAGGGAGAAACTCATCGCCGTCGCGACCAACACAAAAACCCACCATTTTGTTTTCCCGGTCATGTGTTTACCCTCTGCGTGGAAGTCATCTTCGTTTTGGTAATCTGCCTAGGTAGCGGGCGATTATTGTCGGACGGGTCGCCCGTTCGCATCCAACTTGCGTCCTACGCGGTGCGCCCATTCGACCCAATCGGCGGCCATCTTCCGAACCCGCTCGGGATAACGACCGGCCAGGTTTTTCGTTTCGGTTCGGTCGGATGCCAGGTTGTACAACTCCCATTCGCCTCGCGCGAGTGCCACGAGCTTCCAGTCGCCTTGTCGCACGGCGCGTCCTCCCTCGTGCTCGAAAAAGAGCGAAGCGTGGCCCTGACGGCTTTCGCCGCGCAAGACCGGCAATAAGGTCTTGCCTTCCAACGGCAAAATCTCGTTCCCGTTGTATTGCGTCGGATAGCGTGCACCGGCGACATCGAGACAGGTGGGCATGATATCCATGACGTGCCCCGGTTCGTCGCAAAACGAGCCGGCCGGCCGCTTCAGCCCCTTCGGCCAGTAAACGATAAGCGGCGTGTGGCATCCGCCTTCGAACGATTCCTTTTTCCAATAGCGGAACGGCGTGTTGGCCGCGTTCGCCCAGGCCGGCCCGATACCGGTATAGGTCGTTTCGGGACCGGGCCGGTCGAAACCCGAGTACAAAATCGGCTTACCGTCGCGGGTTTGC
>CAYVVR010000430.1:0-4002 GCA_964454655.1 uncultured Planctomycetaceae bacterium
TCCTTTCCACGGCTAGAAAGCCGTGGCCCCATTGAAACCCGTAGAAGGTATGCCCGCGCTTTGCGCCACCCTGCTTTCCACGGCTCAAAAGCCGCTGCATGCTTCTTGCTTTTCTGCCTAGTTCGGCACACACGATGCGGTCCGCGGACGTTCGTCGGCGGGCCGCTCGTTTTGCGCGCGAACCGCGTCTTGGACGACGCCGTCGCGGATGGTATCGTCGCAGGAACCGGTCTTTTCCGTCGAAGCGATCGGACGAGCGGTCCGGTCCGTCCGCCGAGCGAGGAACCCATGAGCGAAACCTACTCCGTGCGCGATCTGCGCCGCATGTGGAAGCCGCACAAGCTGCAATTGGCCCAAACGGAACGAGGGGCGGCCACGAACATCCGCTTCCACCGGGCGTGTAGCTGGCTGCAAAAGGCCGAAGAGGCCGACGAGACGTTTCCCGACTTCGCCCTGGTCGGACGCTGGATCGCCTTCAACGCCCTGTACGGAAAATGGGACGACACGCGCCGCGAGCCGCAGCCCGACCTCGCCGGCTGGCGAGCGTTCGTCGATCGCATGGTGCACCTCGACGCGAACGAACACGTCGCCGCGATCTTGCAGACGCACAAACGACTCGTGCAGGCGATCTTGGACGACGAATACTTGAGCGCCTACTTCTGGGAAGATCCCACGCCCCATCGCGCGAAACGGTCGAAAAAAGGAAAGCACCAGTCGCACACGTGGTATCTCAACCGGCAATGGACGATGATCCTCGACAAGGTACTCGAGCGCATCTACTTGCTGCGCTGCCAGTTGGTGCACGGAGCCGCCACCTGCGGCGGCAGGCTGAACCGCACATCGGTCCGGTTGTGCAACACGATGCTCGATCATCTGCTGCGGACGTTCTTGTTGATCTGGGTAGAATCGGGGGCTGAAGAAGACTGGGGAGCGCTTTGCTATCCGCCGATCGACAAGCAGCGTCCCCGCTGAGGCCTCCCCGAGCTGCGGCCGGATTTCCCCCGCACGTCGGAGGACGGCTCGACGGGGCGATCGCCGCGGTCGCCGGGCCGGGCCCCCTGGAGTTTCGACCGGCGTAGGAAGTCGGTATAATTTTCCCAATTCGCCCCCATCCAAGCCTCGATCGAGGGAGGCGGCATGGAGGGGTGCCCGACGCGTGCCCTGTCGGGCGATCCATTCGGAGATCTACGATACACGGATGCCATCTGGGGGAGTCGCTACGTTGACCACGCCTGCTTCCGTCACGGAATCGAACACCGGCGCGAACGGCAAGCCGAAGCGACGTCGCTCGGCCGAGGCCATGGCCGCCGGACAGCGTGAAATATCCGTCAGTGAGTTTTTCGCCAAGAACCGCCACCTGTTGGGCTTCGACAGCCCGCGGCGCGCTTTGCTGACCGCCGTCAAAGAGGCCGTCGACAACGCGCTGGATGCCTGCGAAGAGGCGGGCATCTTGCCCGAAATCTGGGTCCGCCTTGAGAATCCCGCCAACGGCCGGTACCGCGTCATCGTCCAAGACTGCGGGCCCGGGATCGTCAAAAAGCAGATCCCGCTCATCTTCGGCAAGCTGTTGTACGGCTCGAAGTTCCACCGCCTGCGCCAAAGTCGCGGCCAACAAGGGATCGGGATCAGCGCGGCAGGCATGTACGGCCTGCTGACCACCGGCAAGCCGGTCGACATCGTTTCGAAAACCGGCCCCCGAAAGTCTGCGCACTTTTACCAAATCCAGATCGACACCAAGCGGAACAAGCCCGAGATCGTCAACGGGCGCGGGAACGGCATCGACGTCGAGCCGGGAACCGAAAGCGAAACCCTGGCCGAAAAATACGGCATTCCCTGGCAGCCGGTCGACCACGGAACGCTGGTCGCCATCGAGATGGAAGGACGCTACCAGCGGGGCCGGGGAAGCGTCGACGAGTACCTCGAACAAACCGCCATCGCCAACCCGCACGTCACGTTGCACTTCGTCGATCCCGACGGAAACGAGAAGACCTACGAGCGAGTCACGGATCAACTGCCGCCGGAACCGAAAGAAATCAAGCCGCATCCTTACGGCGTCGAACTCGGCCGACTGATCACGATGATGAAAGAGTCGAAGTCGACGACGCTCAGCGGCTTTTTGACCGGTTCGTTTTCGCGGGTGAGTCCCCGCGTGGCCTCGGAGATCATCGAGAAGGCGGGGCTCGGTCCCCGCACCCACGTTCGCCGATTGGGCCGTGAGCAAGCCGAAAAACTATTCGAGGCGATCCAATCGACGAAGATCACCTCTCCCTCGACCGACTGCCTTTCGCCGATCGGCGAAGAATTGATTTTGCGCGGATTGCGGCAGGTCGTCCCCGGCAAGTTTTACGCGGCCACCACCCGTCCCGCCTCGGTCTATCGCGGCAATCCCTTCCAGGTCGAAGTCGGGTTGGCCTACGGCGGCGCCGCAGCCGTGTATCGTGTTTCTCCCGAGATTCTCGACGAGTTGATCTCGGAGACCGACACCCGCACGTTACGCCAGTTCTTGACGTACACCTTCGACGGCATCGGCCCGGACGGCGCCGACAAGATCATCCGCCAGGCGAAGCTACGCGCTCGCATGTCGCCGGGACGACTGAAAGAAAAAGAGCGCCGCCGGCTGGTCGACGCTTTGCAAAGCGTGAACCTGAACGACGGCCAGTCGATGAACATTCTGCGGTATGCGAACCGCGTGCCGCTGCAATTTCAAGCCGGGGCCTGCGCCATCACGCAGACGGTCATCAACACGAACTGGCGGACGTACGGCTTATCGCAATCGCGCGGCTCGCTTCCGTCGGGGCCGATCACCTTGTTCGTGCACATCATCAGCGTGTGGGTGCCGTTCACGAGCGAATCGAAGGAAGCGATCGCCCTGTATCCTGAAATTCAGAAAGAGCTGCGGTTGGCGTTCCAGGCGGTCGGGCGCAAGCTCGGCCTGTACCTGCGGCGACGCCAAAAGGTTCGCCAGCAAAGCGAGCGGCGAAACATCTTCCTGCGCTACCTCGGCGAAGTGGCACAAGCCGTTTCGACCATCAACGGCGTGCCCGCCGAAGAAGTCTATCAAGACCTCGTGGAAGTCGCCAAGAAAAAGACCGCCGAGGCCGACATGAAGCTCGACGAACGCGGACGCATCGTCGAGGAAGAGGAAGACTACGGCGGCGGCGTATTGATCGTCGACGAAGACGACGTCGTCGACGGCGAAAAGCTTCTGGCCGAAAAGCGCAACGGCGACACCACGCACCAGAAGCAGCTCTTCTAGTCGCTTTCGGCATCGTGCGTTTCGTGTTTCGAGTTTGCTTGCCTCGGGGATCCGTTCATGGCCAAGAAAAAGGTCTCGAAAAAGAAGGCTTCCCAAACCGACGACCGTTCGACCGTGCAATTGACCGACAACGATCGACGTACCCTCGAACGCTTGACCGACCTGGCCGACCACGTCGTGCAAGCCGCCAAGAAGCGACGCGAACCGTACCTCGAAATCCCGTCGCGCACGCTGTCGAACGTTCATTACAACAAGCGAAAGCGGTTCATCGAAATGGGGAACGCGAAGAACCGCCGCCACCTGTTCAACCTGTCGCAGGCGAAAAGCTACATGCAAACGATGCTCGTCGCCGGCGGCTGCAAACGCCTGGTCGAAGAAGGCAAATCGACCAGCATCCGTGGTCTCTTCTACATGCTCAAGCACACCATCGAAGGTACCAAGGAAGAGACCTTCAACGACCAGAGCGAATGCGACCCGGTGATCGAGGACGTCGAAGTCACGCTCGGCGCGCTGCGGGAAGAACTGCACGTGTACGCCTCGAACCGCGGGGCCATGGTCGGCGAAATCGTCATCCGCGATTCGGGCGACGAAATCGACTGCACGCGGATGGGATCGGGCGGCTACGCCATCCCCTCGATCGTCGAGCCCGACGTCATCCAGTTCATCAAGTGCGACGCCAAGTTCATCCTGCACGTCGAAAAGGACACCGTCTGGCGCCGCTTCAACGAAGACAAATTCTGGCGCAA
>CAYVVR010000431.1:0-1541 GCA_964454655.1 uncultured Planctomycetaceae bacterium
TGCCGTTGCCGCGCACCGGACCGTCGAGACGCTGCAGGTTGCAGTTGATCACGAAGACCAGATTGTCCAGCCGCTCGCGACCGGCCAGCGAGATCGCACCCAGCGATTCGGGTTCGTCGGTCTCGCCGTCGCCCATGAAATACCAAACCTTCGATTCGCGGGCCTTGGGGAGAATGCCACGGTCGGCGAGGTATTGGTTGAATCGAGCCTGGTAGATCGCCATGATCGGGCCCAAGCCCATCGACACGGTCGGGTATTCCCAAAAACCGGGCATCAGCCACGGGTGCGGATAGGACGACAAGCCTCCGCCTTCGGCCAGCTCGCGACGGAAGTTCATTAGGTCTCGTTCGGTCAGCCGACCTTCTAGGAACGCGCGGGCATAGATACCCGGTGCCGCGTGCCCCTGGAAATACACCTGGTCGGGCGGCATGTCGCCCTGTTTGCCGCGGAAGAAGTGGTTGAAGCCGACCTCGTACAACGTGGCCGCCGAGGCAAACGTCGAAATATGACCGCCGATGCCCGGACTCTCCCGGTTTGCGCGGACGACCATCGCCAGGGCATTCCAGCGGATGATACTTTTGATCTTGCGTTCCAACGCCCGATCGCCGGGGTACGGCGGTTCCTTTTCCGGCGGAATCGTGTTCACATACGGCGTCGTCGCGCTCGACGTGAAGGGAACGCCTTCGCGGAAGGCTTTTTCTTTGAGACGCTCCAACAGGTACACGGCCCGATCGGGGCCTTCGGTGCGAATCACGTATTCGAGCGCTTCGAGCCACTCTTGCGTTTCGCGCGGATCATCGTCGCGTCGTAGAGCGGGAAGAGCGCCTTCGGGCAGTGTTCCGTTGGGGAGGTTTTTCCCAGCTTGGGATTGGTTGTTCTTCATGATCGTCGGTTCGGCATCGTGTGCGAGATGAACTGTGGTGAGGGTCACGGCACGATAACGGTATCGACCTCCACCGTCGCGGCGGTCGTCGCCGATCGCCGGAAATCAGATTATTACCCTCAGCCGCACGTTTGCCAAACCCAAGTGTTGTGACGCCCACCGCTTGGAGATTAGGCCGGAGATCGCCCTTTTGAGTAAGAAACATCGATGTCGCGAGGGCACCCGTTTGGCCGAACGACCCCGTGCGGCGGTGTAACTTCGCGATTACCAACAAGTTGAGCCCGAACGACGCAGCCGCCACCGATCGGCGACTGGGCGAAAGAAGGTCCCCGTACCCCGGAAAGAATACGGCATATTGCGGACCAATTCCGCGAGATCTCGCCCGGTGGAGGGGCATCGATGGAAAGTTTTGCAGATCGGTGGAGATCGTGCAGGAACGATTATCGGGGGACTGATCGTTCGGTTGCACGCGCGGCGTGTTCTTCTGCGATACCGGCAGCTCGTGCGAGACGCTCTTGGATTACCTCGGTGAGCGCAGGCGACGCGTACCGCAGGGCTTGCTGGTAGTAGATTTTGGCGACGCCCGGCTTGTCGGCGCGAAGCGCCTGATCGCCGCGTGCGAGGTAATCGCGTGCTTTCGCGTCGCGCTGTTGCCGGT
>CAYVVR010000431.1:1551-3996 GCA_964454655.1 uncultured Planctomycetaceae bacterium
CTTGCAAGCCGGCTACGGGCTTTTCGGCCGAGCTGAGCATGTTTCCAGCCGGGGTGGCTGAACTTCCGCCGAGGACCAATTGTGGTTCGGTTTTTTGCGAAGCGGTATCGTCAAGCGAATCCGACGCGTGGAGCGTGGACGGATCGACGTCGCCGGAAGTTGGTTCGGCGGAGCGGCTTTCCGGCGAAGATCGGCCGTAAGGTCTACCGGTAAGCGGATCGACCCAAACCGGTCGCACCGGCGCGGTGGCCATCGACGGGCCGCCGAGGCCGGGGACGGGAACGATGCCCGTCACGAAAGGACGCCACACTTCGCCCGACACCGCTCCCAAGCCTCCGTTAGGAACGACCACCGTCGCGCCTGTGGCGGTGAGAGAGCGTTGGGTGCCGTGCGACCAGTCGACGGAGATTCCACCCGAGACGGGACCGCCGGGCACGCCCATTCCGAACGTTTGTGGCTGTGCCCAATCGGGGCCGCCGAACCGGGCGAACCAGTTCGGCCCGCGCAACGCCCATACAATTCCTGAACGCTCGTAGTATTGGTCGTGCAGTCCGATCGACGGCACGGTGACGGCGGTTTCTTGCCCGATTGCCGTACCCGGGAGAATCGGGCACGCGATACCGACGACCGCGGCCAACGTCGTCACGACGAGGCGACATCGGCGTTTGCAGAAGCTGAGGCTCGATTGCCGTCGGCGATTGACGGGCATGCGATTACCGTCCGCGTTGCAGCAGTTGCATCGACGTACCGTTTTGGGCGTTGGAAACACGATTGTCTTCGCGCGTTTTGCGGCCAAAAACTTCCCAACTCCATTGTACCAGTTTCGGCCGACGAGATTCAAAGCTTTTTGGGCCGGTTGCGACGCACCGCTGACGGATAAGGGGTGACGGTTTTACGCGAAAAACCGCAAGGCGAACGCCGCCACGAAGGATTCACCGGAAATTTTCGCCGGGGGGCCTTGGAGCCGGATTGCGGTGATGGTAAAAACATCTCTTACCTTCGGTCGCGGCAAGGCCCGGCCGAGGGGCGAAGCTGCCGCCTCAGCCCTTGAGGCAAAAAAATCCCGAATTCGCCCCGAAGAGGGCTTCCCAGTTCGGGCGAGATGTGGTAGCTTTGGAATTCTCGCGGGTGGCACGAGGCGGGCCGCATGGCGGGTGCCTCGAATCACACTCCGAAAGCGAGTGTCGAGAAAAACCTGCGAGGTCCCTTCAAGTCGGGCGACGAACTTGCCGACCAATAAGCTCAAGCCCGACCGGTTCCGGCGGCCGCGAAAACGCGGCGAAAACGGAGCGGCGAAAAAATTGCTCGACCCCGTTGACAGTCGCCGGACGAGGGATAAAATCACAAGTGGTCGGTTGGTTGAAAGGGTTGCGACTCTCGAAAGCCTGCCGGCCTAATTTGTTCTTTGACAACTTGGCAGTGACAGCGTAAGCGAGCCCTCATCTTCCGGCAAAGTCGGAAATGAGATGAATCAGCTTCGAGCGCGACCTCGAAGCAATCAAATCCTTTCGTTTGGCTAGCCATGAGCCTTCGGGCTCTAAGCCAATACATCAAGTGAAGGGTTTGATCCTGGCTCAGAATGAACGTTGGCGGCGTGGATTAGGCATGCAAGTCGTGCGGAAAGGCCCCTTCGGGGGTACTCGAGCGGCGAAAGGGAGAGTAATGCGTGGATTACCTGCCCCCAGGACCGGGATAGCCGCGGGAAACTGCGGGTAATACCGGATAATGTCTCCGGACCAAAGGTGCAAGTCCGCCTGGGGAGGGGTTCACGTGCTACTAGCTTGTTGGTGAGGTAACGGCTCACCAAGGCTATGATGGCTATGGGGTGTGAGAGCATGGCCCCACTCACTGGGACTGAGACACTGCCCAGACACCTACGGGTGGCTGCAGTCGAGAATCTTTGTCAATGGGCGAAAGCCTGAACAAGCGACGCCGCGTGCGGGACGAAGGCCTTCGGGTTGTAAACCGCTGTCGTAGGGGAACAAATCCAAGGGGGTTCTCCCCCTTGGTTGAGTGATCCTAGGAGGAAGGACGGGCTAAGTTCGTGCCAGCAGCCGCGGTAAGACGAACCGTCCGAACGTTATTCGGTATCACTGGGCTTAAAGAGTTCGTAGGCGGCCAGGTAGGTCAGGTGTGAAATCCCACAGCTCAACTGTGGAACTGCGCTTGAAACCATCTGGCTTGAGGGAGATAGAGGTGAGCGGAACTGATGGTGGAGCGGTGAAATGCGTTGATATCATCAGGAACACCGGTGGCGAAAGCGGCTCACTGGGTCTCTTCTGACGCTGAGGAACGAAAGCTAGGGGAGCGAACGGGATTAGATACCCCGGTAGTCCTAGCCGTAAACGATGAGCACTAGTCCGTGGGGACCCTCAAATCCTCTCGGACGCAGCGAAAGCATCAAGTGCTCCGCCTGGGGAGTATGGTCGCAAGGCTGAAACTCAA
>CAYVVR010000432.1:0-3992 GCA_964454655.1 uncultured Planctomycetaceae bacterium
CGGCGCGGCGGTCGTCGGCATGGGCGGTCAAACGAAGCTGCGCGAGGAATTCGTCTCGCATAACCGGTTCGCCGACAATACGATCGCGATCATCCGTGTCGAAGGGCTCATCGTCGGCGGCGACGGATTCGTCAAGAAACAGATCGACACCGTCGCCGAAGACGAATCGGTGAAGGCGGTCGTGCTGCGGGTCGATTCGCCCGGCGGAACGGTCACCGGCTCGGATTACATCTATCATCATCTCGTCGAGATGCGCAAGAAGCGCGATATTCCGATCGTCGTGAGCATGGGTTCCTTGGCGGCCAGCGGCGGCTACTACGTATCGATGGCCGTCGGCGATACGGAAGACGCCATTTTCGCCGAACCGACGACCTGGACCGGTTCGATCGGGGTCATCATCCCCCATTACAACGCCGCCGGATTGTGCGAAAAGATCGGCGTCGAAGAAGACTCGATCGCCAGTCACCGTTTGAAAGGAATGGGAAGCTTCGCCCGCAAGATGACCGACGAAGAACGCGCCATCTTCCAGGGGCTGGTGGACGACAGCTTCAGCCGTTTCAAGGAAATCGTAAAGCAGGGACGCCCTCGCTTCCGCGAACATCCCGAAGAGCTCGACAAATTGGCTACAGGCCAGGTCTTCACGGCGAACCAGGCGTTGGAAAGCGGCCTGATCGACAAGATCGGCTTCATCGAAGACGCCGTCGATCGAGCGATCGAACTGGCGGGCTTGTCGAAGGACGAGGTGCGGGTGATTCGCTATCGCAAAGAACCGACGCTCTCCGACATCCTGTTGGGCAGCGACGTCAAGACGTCTCTGCGACAAAGCACTCGGTTCGAAGACTTGCTCGACTTGACCGTTCCGAAGGCGTACTACCTGTACGGCGATCTGCCGACCCTGTTGCGCGTACCGATGAGCGAGTAGACAACGCCGAAACGCACCTGTTCGGCGTCTTTACCGATCACCTCAACGGAAAGCTGGATGATCAGGGCTGTTGCGGCCGAGAGGAAGCGTCGGACCGTCCCGGCGGCATCGGCGGCGTGCGGTCTTCCCACGGGGGACCGCCGCTAGGCGAAGGCCCGCCGTTCGGTGGACGACGCCCGAATTTTTGCTGTGGCGAATCATCGTCGGGGCCGCGTTTTCCTCCCGGACCGCCCCAAGGGCCGCGGCCGGGACCTCCCGGTCGATCACCGCCCGGAGAGCGAGAACGTTCGCCCCAACGTCCGAACACGGAGCCCTTCAACTCCATCCACGGATAACGCCACTTCAAATATCGCTTGACCAGCTCGGGATACATCTCATCGGCCGGTTTTTGCAGCAAGGCGTTTCGTTCGGCGGGCGTCAGCTCCTTTTCGAGAAATTCGGCCAACTTCGCTTCGTCGAGCAGGTTCGCGGGATTGCCCGGTCCACCTTGGGCCATGAAGCGATAGAAGACGAACATCCGAACCCAACGGGTGATGATCTTGACCTGTTCTTCGGGCGGTTGCTCGGCAAGTGCTTTGCGAGTTCCCTCCGAGAGGCGAGACCGCAACGTCTCCAAGTCCTTCTCGCTCAACAGCGAAAAATCGTCGGGATGTTCGGCCTGCCACGACAACCACGTCATCGCCAAGAATTCGCGACGCCGGATGTCGTCATCAATAGTCTCGAGGATCTCTTGAACGCGCTTGCGTTCCTCGCCCGACAGCTTCTCGACGACTCCTTCGCCGCGTTCGAAGGCGAACTCCTCGACCCAACGCGAAAGCGTCTTCACATCCTCCGAGGTGGGCCGCACACCGAGACGGTGCTCGACCATTTCCAGGAACCAGCGAAGTCGTCGTCCGTCGAGATTGCCGATCGACCGCATGACGGTCGCTTCACGCAGCTCGCGGATGCGGGCGATGCGCTCGTCGCCTTTGCTGTGGTCGATGCTGCTGCGCTGGTAGATATCGAGCAGCTTGTACCACTGGTAGTAGCGCTCGATGGTTTCTTCGAGCTTTTGACGGTCGGGCGCCGCGGCAATCGCGGCATACAAATCACGTAAGCGCTCCCGTTCCGATTCGGGCAGGCTTTGAAACCGGTCGAGATTGCGTTTCAACAGATACTGCTGCGTTTCGGTCAGTTCCGTAACCCATCGACGCCGAACTTGCAAATCGGCATCGTCGGGCGCCGGCGGCAATTGAAGCGCACCGGAATCGTTCGCTTGCGGAGACTCGTCCAACCATCGCTCGTCGGTTCCGAACAAGCCCGCCTCTTGCAGGTCGCGTACAAACTCGACATCGTCGATATGCCGAAGAGCATCCAAACGTTGAATCACCGGCAAGTCGGCAAGCAGCTCGGCGTTCGGGTCGTCGCGCAGCACGGTGACCATGAAATACCCCGCCCCGCTGGCGATCACGCATACCAAAACCGCCAAGGCGAGCTGCAACAGAATTTCGCGAGGCTTCGTCTGTTTTCGTTGCTCGACTTCGGCCGCCGCCGACTGCGCCACGATTTCGAGGGTGCTGTGCGTGAACGACTCGTCGACCGTCGGCCGCTCGAGCGAGTCGAGCATGTCCCAGGTTTCTTCCAGACGGTGCAGTTCGCTGCGGATGTCGGGATCGCGAGCGATGACCTCCTCGATGCGCGCAGCGTCCTCCGGCGGCAACTCGCCGTCGAGGTAGGCCACCAGTTGTTCCCGGATTTCTTCCGGCTGGCGGTGGCTGTCGGGTTGGGCCGAAGAAGCACCCATCGCTATGTTCACCCACGCACGGTCGGTTCGTCACCCCCCCTCCGGCTGTCGGCCGGAAGCGGTTTTTCGCATCACGATTCGGTCTCACTCGATTGCCGCACGATCGGCAATCGGCCGGTTTCCAGGTAGGGTTCCAACACCTCTTTGAGCTTGGTCCGCGCCCGCGTCATCAGCGACTTGACGGCTTTCGGCGACATTCCTAATGCCGCCCCGATGTCGGCGTAACTCATGCCCTCGAATTTGCTCAAAAGGACGGCCAATCGCTGCCGCTCGTTGAGTTCTTCGAGTGCCAAGCGGACGACGTCACGGATTTCGGCTCGATCCAGGTTGCGGGCAGGCATGACGCCGCTGGACGCCTGGATGACGTCGTCGACGGTTTGCATCTGCCCCGACTCGCCCGCATTCAGCTTCAGGCCGACTTCGCGTCGCCGATTTCGACTCCGCATCGCATTCGAAGCCACGTTGTTGACGATCGTATACAGCCACGTGCTGAATCGGGCGGTTGGTTTGTAACGTTTTCGCGCGCGGTACACCCGCAGAAACACATCCTGCGCAAGATCCTCCGCCTGATGCCGATTGCCCACTAGGTGTTGCAAGATGGCGACCACGCGCGACTGGTATCGCAATACCAGCTCCTCAAACGCGCGCGGGTCGTCCTGCGCCACCTCGAGCATCAATCGGACATCGGGGTCTCGCAGTGCGATCTGTTGGGCCGATGACTCGCTGACCACCAAGGATGTCCCCACACGAAGAACACAGCCGCCTCGGCGACGGAAAATGGACCGATTTTGTTTCTAACCGACTCCTTCTTTTACTGTAAACGATGCGAGGACCCTAAACCAGCTAGTTCATCGGCACATCGATCCCGAACTCCGGGCAACCATTGCCACTCGTATGACGAATTCCCCGGTTATTCCGCTTAGACGGAAGTCCGTCGTCCCCGCTTCCGGCATCACTATCGGTACACCAAGCGACCGACGGCGGATCGCCTCGCCGGCCTTTACGTCGATCGCTACATCGAAGGGCGTGCTCTGTCGGCCGCCCCGGCGACACATTAAACTAAACCCCGCATCCCCCGAGAGGTTTCCACGTCGTTTAAGCATCCCATTGGGGGTGAATGCCCCCCAATCCTCATTTATTTCACCGTCGTCGCGCCGTCATGAAGGGTTCCGACCGACTTCCCGAGATCGATCTCGAGCGTCATCTGCGGGACACCATCGGGCGTGTTCCCCCCGGGAGTGTCGTCACGTGCGGTGCGTTGGCACTCGCACTAGGCGATCGAGCGGC
>CAYVVR010000433.1:0-3972 GCA_964454655.1 uncultured Planctomycetaceae bacterium
ACGAATCGCCTTTGCCGGAATCCGGCGAGGCGACGGACGCTTCAGAAACCTGACGCGCCCCGCGCGCGTGTCGGCGCCGCGAACCACGCGACAGGCGGTTTTCGCGTCGGATCTTCAAGCCGCGTGGGGCCGAATTCTCGAACCGGCCGCGAAGGAGCCCCGTTCGGCCTCTCTCGCCCTTGATGGACTGCGGGTGACGTAAAAAGGAATTTGCTTTGCGACATATGATCGATAGATAGAATGCAGTCGACAATATGGTTGACTCGAACGGGCGGTCGAGGGTGAATTAGAAACGCACGCAAAGGAAAGGCCGGCTGTCGCGTCGTTCGCTTCGTTGTGGCCGGGCATTTTGGGAAACGACTGTCGAAATCGTGTCGCTATCGAGGAGCGTCGAGATGTATCGAGGAATTGCGGGCGTGGTGATCGCATGTTGGGTCCAGGTTGCCGCGGCCCAAGAGTTCTTTCCGCATCGTTTTCCGCAGACGAAGCCCGATCGGCCGTTGAGCGCCGCCATGGAACGCATCTATCGCTATCCGGCACCGCGACCGCAGGACAACGAGTTGTACACGCAGTTTCGTTACACGCCGCTTGCGGGCTTCGATTATCACGACGGCGACGGAACGGTTTCTCGACGCGATCCGTCGCGACCGATCTTCGTCGACGGCGTATACCACGTGTGGTACACGAAGCGCGCGACGAAATCGCCGCCGATCGGTGCTTCGCGGGCAGCGGAAGCCGACGACGAAACACCTTCGACCGATTGGGACTTGTGCGAGATCTGGCATGCCGTCAGCAAAGACGGTTTCACCTGGGAAGAGAAAGGCGTCGCCGTGCCGCGTCCGCCGAAGCCGCATCCCGGCTGGCGGTCGGTGGCCACACCGGAGATTTTCGTGTGGAAAGGCAAGTACTACTTGTACTATCAGGCGTTCGTCGAACCGAGCGGACTGCGAGGCGATTGGTGCGCGGTCTCGGCGTCGGTCGCCGATTCGCCCGACGGCCCGTGGCGGCCCACGCTTCGGACCATCGTACCGACCGGCCCGAAAGGGGCTTGGGATCAGGACGCGATCCATGATCCGCATCCGATCGTGTATCGAGGCAAGATCTATCTCTACTACAAGGCGGCGTACAACAAGTGGCCCGATGTCCGCGACAAGTACATGGTCGGGCTCGGCCTGGCGATCGCCGACGATCCGCTGGGGCCGTTCGTGAAACATCCGTTGAACCCGGTGCTCAATTCCGGGCACGAGACGATGTTCTTCCCGTTCAAATCGGGCGTCGCCGCGCTGGTCATCAAGGACGGCAACGAACGCAGCACGATTCAATACGCCGAAGACGGCGTGAACTTCGAGATCGCCTCGGTGGTATCGCTGCCGCCGATTGCCGCGGGACCGTTCGTGCCCGACGCCTTCACCGATACGAAAGACGGCCGCGGCGTGACGTGGGGCTTGTGTCACTTCACGAACGCGGGAGGCCCGGGCAAGCAACACTCGATCTTGGCACGCTTCGATTGCGATTTGAGCCTCGACGTCGATGATCCGCGGTTGAAGCAAACGCACGTTTGGCTTCCGCCGGAGGTCTACTTCACGCAGCGGCTTTCGGCCGCGCAACGGGCACGCATCGAAGAAGCAAACCGCAAGTTGCGCGAAAGTCGGTAACGTGCAGCAAAGCCGTATCGGCGGCGCGATGGGAACCTATCGGACGGCCGTGCCCGCCGGAGAAGGCAGGCGGCTCCATTGCAGGATGATCTGGTGCGGTTGCTGCACCGGCTGCGGGTGAGAAAGTTGCGTCGTTTGCGGAGCCTCGACACTCGACGACGGTGCCGGGCTTTGTGCCGCAACCGAAGCTGCTTGCGGTGGGGTGATCGGAACCAGCGACCCCAGCGGCAACCAGCCGTCGGTCGAGCCGGTCGTCGTCGAAGCGGCTGTTGCAACGGCGGAGGGCGACGGCGATTGCGTCGCCGGCTGAGCCGGTGTCGCGTAGCCGGTTGGTGTTACCCGGTCGGGTGCTGCCGTGGCGAGACGCTGATAGATGGAGCCCTTCGATTCCCGGCCCAGCACGCGATCGATCGTGTTGCGGGCGGCGGCCAGCAAGGGGCGATCCGGCTGCTCGGGAGCGGCAGGTTGCGACGGATCAGGGCACCCTTGAGCCACCCAATCGACCCACTTGAGCTGCAAGTCGCCCAAGCTCGGGTATCCGTAGTAGTCGCGGACCGCGGCGTTCCAGTCGTCGTTCTTCAAGCCCGCTTCGAGAAACGCGACGTAATGCCGGTGGCCTCGCTGCTTGATGAGGTATTCGGCCAGCGAATAGCCTTGGGCGTACAGGGGCATGATGTCTTGCGGATACTCTTCCATCGCGAACATGTGATTGAACGGGATGCCGCGACGGGTTTGCAGGAAGCGGACGAGCATCGTTCGATGCTTCTGCCGTTCGCTGATGTGTTCGACGCAAGTGGCGCCGCCTTCGTCGGCCCAGCGGGGAAGCGGCTGCCGGAAATGGCTGGCGAAGATCATGTGCGTGATTTCGTGCGGCAGGACGGAATCGAGCAGTCGCTCACGCGAGCCTTGGATCGTCATCTGCCAGCCGAAGACCTCGCCTTTGTCGAAGACGAACGTCGTCGCGCCTCCGGCCCCCAGGTTCGGCCCGTCTTTGACCGTGATCGGGCAAGGGCTGGACCAGTTCGGGAGTTCGTGTCCCAGCCACAACACGGCCAAGTCGCGGCGGTATTGCTCGGCGGCCTCGGCCATTTGGCGGGCGAATTGCGGATCGGGCGATTCGACGACGAAGTTGCGGGTGGCGTACGAGGCGCCGGTGCACCAAAGCAAAATCGACGCGCAGAATGCCGCACGATAGAATCGAGCGTCCATGCTCCCGTTCCCATTCCCTTGGTACTTGCGGCCGATGAGCGATTCGGTCTTAGGGCAAAGCGACATCCCGTGTCGCCGTGTCCGCACGCGGACCGAATCGAGCCGAATGAGCCGGTCGGGCTTCCGTGCCCAAGAGGTTGATCGTCGGACGTGTTTCCGATGTGCGACGCGGGGGTCGACTTCGGAATCGGCTCCGCCGGAATCCTTCATCCGGACCGAAGGGCTCTCCCTCTGCCGCTTCCCTACGGCTACCGGCTCAGGCGGCTTTTGGTTTCGCGTCGTGAGGCTTTCAATCTACCGCGATCGGGCGTTTTCGCAAACACCGATTTCACCCGAATTTTGCCGGAACTTCAGAAACCGGAAGTGCTTGCGCTGCTAGCACTCGGTTGTGTTCGACGGTTTTCCGCCGTGCCGGTCGGCAAGAAACAGGAAACGGACGACCTTGTTCCCGCAGCACAAGGCCGTCCGTTCTTCCTCCGGCAATGACCGGTAGATGAATCGAGCTCGGTTTTTCGCGTCCGACGGCTCTCGGCGTCGCCGGAGGCGACCGAACCGCCGATTACTCTTCGGTCGATTCTTCCGATTCTTCTTGCGGCTGGTCGTCCGAAGCCTCGTCGTCGTTTTTCGCCTTTTCGACGGGCAAATCGACGGCGGATTCGTCGCTGAGCGTTCGCAGGACTTCTTCGACCGGGGCTTCGACTTCTTCGATGGTGACCTCCTCCAGCAACTTCTGGATGACCTTCTCGACGACGAGCTGGTTGTGGAGGATGTCCATTTGGCCTTCCCGCTCGAGTTGAGCGCGAATCCGCCGCGGCGGCTGATTCTGCTGCATCGCCAGTTGCAGGATGGCCACCTGGTAGTCTTGCTCGGTCACTTCGATGCCGAATTCCTCGGCCAGCCGCTCGAGGATGAAGTGTTCACGCAGCGACGAGGCGACCTCTTCCGAGATGCGTTGCCGCATGGCGTTGATGTAGCTGCGGACCTCTTCGGCCGAGTAGCCCGAAGATTGAAGCTCGAGCGCTCGCCGATAGACCTCGCGTTCGGCCTGACGCCGCAACAGGCTGGGCGGCAATTCCCCGTCTGCACCTTGCAACAACCCCGCGGTCAA
>CAYVVR010000434.1:0-3970 GCA_964454655.1 uncultured Planctomycetaceae bacterium
GACTCGCTCAAGGCGTGAATGACCAAAATGGGGTATGGTGATTGCACTACATGGGGCGGGTTGTGCGCGTGGTCGCGGCAAAAAACGTCGGAAATTGCAGCAGAAATTCCTTGCATCGGGCCAAGTGATTGATAAATTTGTCGTTAGAAAGGGACACGGCATCCCCCTCTCTGTGAGTAGCCCCTTGTGATTTCCTGCCGGGATGTCGTTCCTTTCGGCGGACCCTGCGTGGTTCGTAACCGAGCGGCCGGCTCCCTCGCCCTCGAACGACCGGACAACTTTCTCGATGAGTGGATTGCCCAATCCTTCCCCTGAATTTGGTTCCGCTTCGTAGATAGTGTCGGTCGTTGGCCCTGGTGTACGCGACAACCCGCAACGCGGCGGACGTCGACCTTCCGAACTTTGCAACGGCTCGTCGGGAAGGCGGCGATCGAGGTTCTCTCGGTTGACCAGAAAGGTTCCGGTCCCGCAACGGAACCTGCTCGTGTACACGTGAGTCGGCCGCTCGCGTCTTTTCGGGACTCGGTACGCGGCCGGTAAAAAGAACGTGCCGGCGCAACGCCGGGAATCCGGCAAGAACTCTACAAGGCCGGAAAACGCCAAGTGAAAACGATTCGGCGTCTTCGATGCCATTGGGGTGATCGCGTCAATCGTCACAAACCATCTCTCGCATGGAACGTTCACGGCGCGGACGAGGAGATGCCGAACGTGAATAGGGACTGGGACTGTTTCCTGTCGGCGCGACCGGCGCGCCGGAAACGGTCCGACGCCAACGGACGATGTCGAGACGGCCGAACGTGACGGACGTGGAACCCGACAACTTTCGACGTGCCCACTCGTGAGTGGGCCACACCGAGTCCGCCTGCAAGTTCCGGCGGTACATTCCATCTCGCACACGGAAGGAGACCCCCGATGCTCGTTTTATCTCGCCAACGCGATGAGAGCATCATCATCGGAGATAATATCGTCGTGACGATCGTCGATATTCGGGGCGACAAGGTTCGGTTGGGTATCGAGGCCCCGCAGGAAATTCCCGTGCACCGCCGCGAGGTGTACGAGGCGATTCAGCGCGAGAACGGTCGTCGGGAAGCGGCTCGCCGCGGTTCGAGCGATGGTAAATAGAGACGCGTCCGTGTCACCTTCTCACCCGATCGTATCGACTTTACCGCGTGTAACACCCGTGTCGATCGTGTCGATCATAACAAGTCGAACGGCGCATAACATGCGGTAAGTTCAGGATTTACGGAAAATAACGCCCCGCGTTCCACGAAGGTCGGATCGCGGGGCTTTTTTCGTTTGGTCCGGTAATTCCAGGTGCCGAATCGCAAAAAGGGAAAGCGGTGGCCTAGAATTACCGAAATTTTCCAAAACACCTAAAGCCCCTGCTTTGCCAAGTCGATATCCCCCGGTAGAGAACCGCGATAGTCGGTCGCTTCATGCTGCCTGAATTCGAGTTTCAACGGAGTGGCGACTCGAAAAGGAGCACGGCGGCAGGCGAGCGACGAAGCGGAGCTCGCAAGGCAAGTGACCTGCGGACCGGCCGGGAGGATTACCGTGCCTTCCCGGAACCGACGGTTCGATGGTGACCAACCCTTTTGAGGAGTTTCGCCATCCAGGCTGCGGCGTATTCGCCCGTATTAATCCGCACCACGCGGCCACCGGCGTTCGTCCCGACGGCCTGATCACCCGATATATCCCGCACTCCATTCAGGCTTGGTCTACGCTTTAATTGGAAGAAAGGGTGTCCGGCAATGACCCGAATCAACACGAACATTAGTTCTCTTAATGCTCAGAAGACGTTGGCGAGGTCCAACGCTTCCTTGCAGGAATCGCTGACCCGGCTGAGCACGGGTCTGCGGATCAATGTCGGTAAGGATGATCCCGCCGGGTTGATCGCCAGCGAGACGTTGCGGGCAGACATCACGTCCGTCGAAAAGGCGATTACCAACAGTGAGCGGGCGAACCAGATGATCGCCACCGCCGACAGCGCGTTGGGGCAGGTCAGCTCGCTGCTGAACGATATCCGCGGGCTCGTCTCCGAAGCGGCCAACACCGGGGCTCTGAGTTCCGAGCAGATCGCCGCTAACCAGTTGCAGATCGACTCGTCGTTGGAAGCCATCGATCGAATCGCCAATGTGACGCAATTCCAAGGTCAGCGTCTGTTGGACGGTTCGCTCGACTTCATCACTTCGGGAGTCGATTCCGACAGCATTACCGGCTTGCAGATCGATCAAGCCAACTTCGGCAGCCTGTCGCAGATCGACGTCAATGTAAACGTCGTTTCGATGGCGACCAAGGCCAGCTTGAACTACAACAAAGGGGCTTTGGCCGATGACGTCGTGCTCGAAGTCGGCGGTAAGGACGGTTTCGAGGCGTTCAACTTCGCCGCGGGCAGCACGATCGAGGACATCGCGCAAGCGATCAATCTCGTTTCCGACGCGTTGGGCGTGACTGCCACCGTGCAAACCGAGGCGACCGCCGGCGAGGTTGTGGCGTCGAGCTTCGGTACCGAAAACGACATCACCATCACGGCGAACACGGCCGGGGAAGAGGCCGGCGATATCCGCGTGAAGTACGTCAAGGGGACCACCTCGACGACTTCGGCGACGTACACGGCGGCCTCGGGTAACGATCCGGCGAAATTGGTCGTCACGCTCGGTGTCGAAGAATGGGCCGCTGCGTCGGGCCAAGTCGACGATGCCAGCGACGTCAACAACGCCATCCAGATCGACGCCGATATTGCCGGAACCGAATTCAACGGTGTGACGATCAATGTCACCGACACCGGTGGTGCGATCACCCTTTCGTACGATCACGATACCAAGACGCTCAACATCGGTATCAACGACGGGGTGACGACCGCCGACCAGTTGGTCACGGCCATCAACAACGACGCGCGGATTTCCGCCCTGTTTACCGCCAGCCACGTCGGCGAATCCGACGGTAGCGGAACGCTGTCGGTTGCGGGGATGAATGCGGCCGGTTTGACCCTCAGCGGAGGTGTCGACGGCGGTACCGTGACGGCCACGGCCAACGACGTCGTGTCGGCGATCAACAGCGCCGCCGGCAGCTACGTGACCGCTGCATTGGCCGACGGCAACAACGGCTACGGGACCGTCAGCGAGTTCCAAGAATACGCCTACTACGGCGATGCGAACGCGAACAACCGGCTCCAGTTCCTGGGACCGGAAGGCTCGCGGAACATCCGCTTCGTGTCGAACCCCGGCGAGTCGTTGAGCGTCGACTTGACGACCGATCCGCAGGTGACGGGCTTCGCTTCGGCGGTGGTTCAAGGCGTCAACGCGAACAGCTCGATCGAGATCACCTCGCGGTTCAAGGGCGCCGACTACGACGACGTCAACATTGTCTTCAACGACGACACGTCGAACACCGTCGTTTGGGACGCCGAAAACAAGACGTTGACATTCAACGTCGATATCAGCGGTGGCTATACCGCTCAAAACGTCGTGGACCTGTTGAACAACGACGACTACGCCGGGAAGTTCTTCCGGGCGAGCAACTTCGGCACCAGCGACGGTTCGGGCAACATCGACGCCACGATGACCGGTACGCTGGCCACGACCAGCGGCGGAATCGAAAGCGAAGGGACGATCATCGTTCACCTCGCGACGACTTCCGACGGCATCGTGACCACGACTGCCCAAGACCTGATCGACTACTTCGACGATCCGGCGAACGCGGCGACGCTGCAATCGCTGGGAATCAGCGTCAGCAATGCCGAAGGCAGCGACGGTTCGGGGTTGTTGGCCGCCACGACGAGCGATCTCGAGTTTGCGACCTCGGGTACGCAGCTCGAAGATGCTCAAGCATCGGGTACGACGTACGCCCAGAACGGGAAGAATGCTCGTATCCAATTGACCGCCGTCCAACCGGGTACCGATTATGACGGCGTCCAACTGGTGTTCGAAGACACCGCGACGGCCGGTTCCGAGACGGTCAGTTGGGATGC
>CAYVVR010000435.1:0-3968 GCA_964454655.1 uncultured Planctomycetaceae bacterium
ATCGTCGACGCGATCGACGAAAGCCGGACGACGGTCGAAAAACGCCGCGCGGACCGGTGGGCCTACGTTGTTCGATGTCTCCGCCGCCGTCGAATCCATTCCGATGGCCTCGGCGGAGGCCGCCCCGCAAGCCCCCGTCGAGAACTCCCGTTCGAAACGGCGTTCGGCTCGGCACGACGATTCGCCGGTTACGGCCGAAAGCCCGCGACTTCATCCGGCGCCGCCGGCATCGGAGCCGCGTCGACGTAGTTGGAACGTGCTCGAAGAGTTCGTCGTCGGTCCGTCCAATCGGCTGGCCTATGCAGCCGTCGAATCGGCATTGCACCGACCGGGACAAATCTCGCCCATCTTGCTGTACGGTCCCACGGGCGTGGGAAAATCGCATTTGCTCGAGGGAATCTATCGCGAGGTTCGACGCCGACATCGACATTGTCCGATCTTGTACCAATCGGCCGAACAATTCACCAGCGCATTCATCGAAGCCCTACGTGGCAGCGGCATCCCGAGTTTTCGCCGAAAATTCCGCGGTGTTCATCTGCTGATCTTGGACGATCTGCACTTCTTCCGCGGCAAACGGCAAACGCAGATCGAATTGACCTACACGATCGACACGCTATTACGTGAAGGGCGTCAGATCATCTTGGCGGCCGATCGCGCGCCGTCGGAACTTCGTGATTTGGGCCCCGAGCTGGTTAGTCGCCTGCAAAGCGGGATGGTTTGCCGAATCGATCCGCCCGACTACGCTACGCGATTGGGGATCATCGCTCGGTTTGCGGCGCAACTGGGGCTCGATTTGCCGGAAGAAACCGCCCAGTGGATCGCCCGACGTTTTTCCCGCCACGCAAGGCAACTCTCGGGTGTGCTGTGTCGCTTGCAGACGGCCGCCCGCGCGTACAACCGGCCCATCGACCTGCAACTGGCCCATCAAGCGTTGGGCGACTTGCTCGCCGAGGCGCAACCTCGCGTGCAATTGGCCGAGATCGAACAAGCCGTTCGCGATACGTTCGGCCTCGAAGAAGGCGAGTTGCAATCTCGCCGACGCGACCGGGCCGTCAGCTATCCTCGCATGCTGGCGATGTATCTGGCCCGTCGCTATACGCAAGCTCCGTTGAGCGAAATCGGCCGTTACTTCGGGCAGCGAAGCCACAGCACGGTTATTTCGGCGCAAAAGCGTGTGGCGGGGTGGCTTGAAGAACAAGCCGAGGTGCAAATCGCCAAGCGACGTTGCGATGTGCGAGCGCTGTTGGGCCAAGTGGAACGCCGCTTGCGTGTCGGCTGAGGCAGTCTACGCAAAACAGGTAGCCCAACTCGACCAGTAGCATGCGTTTCCTTCACGCATTCGCACAAAACTAAGCGTCGGCCGAAACGAACGTGTCTCAACCGACGCTTGATTTTCAGCGCGAAACTCGACCGCGATTCGTCACACCAGCTTGGTGACGCCGGGCGTCGCCACGGGGTAGTGTCCGTCGGCGTCGGGCAAGACGGGCGGGTCGGCTTCCCACGTGTATTCCTTGGGTGCCAACAGCTCCTCCGACTGAATGGCCTGCTCCCAACTGATCCGCTGTCCGGTGTAGGTCGCCATTCGGCCCAAAATCGCCATCATCGTACTGTAGGCCATGTACTTCCCGTTATTGATCGGGGCGTTTTCACGAATCGACTTGTACAAGGCCTCGTGTTCGGCGACGTACATGTTCTTGCTGGTTCCGTCGAACTTCCACGACGTTTCGCCCTCGATGACAAACTTGTTGAGGACGTAGCCGGTACCCTTGGTTCCGAACACTTTGTCGGTCGTGTCGTTCCAACAACCGGCCATCTGACGGCAGAACGAATACACCCGCACGCCGTTTTCGTATTCGTAACAGACGGCATGATGATCGTAGATTTGCCCGTACCGCGGCTGCTCGGTACGGACTTGGCGACCGCCCAATCCCCAGGCATGCGAAGGCGGTTCATCGCCCATCACCCACAAGGCCTTGTCGAGACTATGCACGTGCTGTTCGACGTTGTGGTCTCCCGACAGCCACGTGAAGCAATACCAGTTTCGCATCTGGTATTCCATCTCGGTCATCGACGGATCGCGAGTCCGTCCGCCGATCATCCCCGTGTTGTACGTTTCTTGGATGGTAACGATATCGCCGATCGCTCCGTCACGGATTCTTTGAATCGTTTCCCGCGTGGCTGTGTGATAACGCCAGCACAAGCCCGATACGAGGCTCAGCCCTTTTTGGGCCGCCAATTCCGAGGTTTGCAAGACGGACCGAATGCCCGGTGCGTCGACGGCAACCGGCTTTTCGCAGAAGACGTGCTTTCCCGCCTCGATCGCCGCCTTCAGATGGATCGGTCGGAAATGCGGAGGCGTCGCCAGCAAGACGACATCCACATCGGCCTCGATCGCCTTTTGATAGGCATCGAAGCCGACAAACGAAGTGCTCTTGTCGACCAATACACGGTCCGGCGCCCGTTTCTTGAGGTTGGTCAGGCTGGTCTGCAATCGGTCTTCGAAGGCGTCGGCCATCGCCACGAGGCGAGTCCTCGGATCGGCATCGAAGGCGTTCGCCACGGCGCCCGTACCGCGACCGCCGCAGCCGATCAACGCCAAGTTCAGGTATCCCTCGCTACCGGCGGCGTGCGCACTGCGGGCGATACTCAACCCGGCGGCAGCCCCGGCAATCACACCGGAAGTCTTCAAAAACCGACGCCTGGAAGTCGTTCCCTGCGTCTTTTTCGTGTTGCGGTCGGTCATGGAACACACTCCTCATCAAACAGGCGCCGCAGATACCCGAAGGTGTCCGGGCGCAAGAATCGGGGGCAATAAATCCAAACGGTAGGACACAATCACGGTGGGCAAAGTCACGCGTGCATCGTAGTCAAGCAGCAAACGCCGTGCAACTTTTTTGTGCCGTCCCCGAGCCGGTCGTACCGCGCACCGCACTTGGCAGAAAGGGGCAATCAGAACACCGACCAGCCCTCGGAAGATGCCCCGTCGTCGACTACCGGAGCTGTGAAAAGTACCGCAGAAACTCCGCATCAAGCCGTTGCAGGTTTCCGAAACAGGCTTCGAAGTCGGCGATGCGGGTGTCGGGATCGTCCCAAATCAGCGGCCGCTTCTCGCGCAAACGCTGCAAATACGCCACGTATTGTTTCGGTTTGCGGTGAAGCAAGAAATAAGTCAGCGCCCATGTTTCGGCGTAGGCGTCGGCGGCTTGATCGACATCGCGAAAGCGGGCGTCGTCGGCGATCAGTGTTCGCAACGAGTCGCCAGGACGCCGAGACAGATATTGCCGCATTTGCTCGTAGCGAGGCCGATTGATCGCGTCCGAGGTGCTCCAGCCCCGCGTGCTGCGCAAATCCGGGGTCTCGAAATAGACGGCGATTCCTTCGCTCAACCACAACGGCGTATCCGTCCAACGACAATTCAATCCGTTGTTGTACGCAATTTGGTGCGTCGCCTCGTGAACGACCGTGGCCAAATTGGCCAGCATTTCGGGACGGCTCAAATACCGATTGATTTGCGCTGGGTTTCCGCGAGCGACGCCTCCGGTCAAGTCGAACAGCTTCATCCGGTTCGTTTCCAGGTTGTAGAACCCGAGGATACCGGTGATGCCGTCACCGACTTCGTCCCGGTTGTCGCGAATGAACGATTCCCGCGAAGCGTAAACGATCGCCGCCAGAGGAACGATCGGTTCGCGCAACTCGAACCCTCGACGCGAAAAATAGTTGTTGAACGCCGTATACAGCCGTTCGAACAAGCCGCTGCACCAAAGTGCGTAATCTCGCGACGTTTCGTACGCAATCACATAATGCGTCGTCTGGAGAATCTGGAATCCATCGGGCAGCTCTGCGAGCAAGATCCGGGCCATTTCGTCTTTCGAAACACCCTCGAACGGGCGATCATCTTCCGTGTGGGCCAAGACGTCGCCGGGCATGATCGTCCACAAACGCCCGTCTTGCCCCAAAAGCATGCGACT
>CAYVVR010000436.1:0-1168 GCA_964454655.1 uncultured Planctomycetaceae bacterium
GGCTTTTTGGGCTTGCGGATTCGCAACCCGATTCCGGGTTTGGCGGCCGGGGGCTGGGCAACGACCGGTTTCTCTTCCACCGGCGGCTTCTTGGCCTTGGGTGCTAGAATCCGAACGCGCCGCTTGGCGTCTTGCGTCTCGTCTTCTTCTTCGTCGTCTTCTTCGTCTTCTTCCAGCTCGTCGTCTTCGTCGTACGCGTCTTCCTCTTCTTCCTCGTCGTACTCTTCCTCATCGAGTTCGTCTTCCGCCTCATCGGCGGAGGCGACTTCGACGTTCCGCATCACACCGTAGGCGCGCGCGACTTCGGCAGCGCCCGCCGCGATTCCACGAAGCGGCCAACCGAGCACGAAACGCACGAACCGAATGAAGTGCCGATCACACGCCAAAAGCATTCCGGCGACGAACGTTCCGGCGGCAAGCATCAGCGTACCGGTCGTCCCGAGTTGGTCTTTCAAGAAAGCGGTCAGTACGGCACCGACCAAACCGCCGGGGCCGAAGATCGAACCGGGGCTCCATCCCGGCAAGATCAGAACCGCCAACACGCATATTCCGGCGAACGCGGCAAACCAGCCGGCGGTTCGAAGCGCCGGTCGATCCACCGATCGACGCAACAGCAACACCGCCGTCACGATCGCCAACGACGCGACCACAAAGTACGCCCCGACGCCGAACAGTTCGAGCATTCCGTAGGCGGTTCGGGCCCCCCAACGTCCGCAGATATTCTGCACCTCGGCATTGGGCGGATAGACCAGATTCGCGGGCGGATCGGCCGGATCGTAACTCGCCAAACTCACGCCGACGAAGGCCGTCGCAAGCAGGAGAAACAGTGCCGCCAAATCACGCCGCACATTGTGCATATTCGACATGATCGATCACAGAGGATTTCGGCGCCGTACGATGGCAACCTTTCCGGATCGCGCAATCTCCGAAAAGGCCGAAACACGAGAGCTCTCCACGTCGGTTATCGACCCGCCGCCCCCCTCGGACACACTCCGTCTCGAAACGGCGACAACCCTTCCGGGAACGGATCTTCAGGCACACGAGTCAGCAGTCGCACCTTCCGCCCGGCCGTTTCAACCGATAGGGATTCACACGTCGAGGTTGCATCTCGCGCCGGGGATGACAATCCGGCTTTTCCCCGCGGCGGGGATCCTTTACGATGATGTTT
>CAYVVR010000436.1:1178-3961 GCA_964454655.1 uncultured Planctomycetaceae bacterium
TCGGGGCATCGTCGGCAGAATACCGTGACGCTGCCGCCTACCAAAACACAAGCGGGTTCACCATCTGCGATAGTTCCGGGAGACGGGTTCGGTGTACGATCGGCAAGCACTTCACGCGCTCATTCGGGAAAAGGCTCTGAAATTCGGACAGTTCACGTTGGCCTCGGGCAAAACGTCGACTTACTACCTCGACGGAAAGCAAGTCACGCTCGATCCGCTGGGGGCCAAGCTGATCGGTGAAGGTCTGCTCGAGCTGCTCGGCGACGATCTGCCCGATGCGGTCGGCGGCATGTCGATCGGAGCCGATCCGATCACCGCCGCGGTCATCACGATGGCCGGGGTTCAAGGGAAGCCCGTCCGCGGCTTCATGGTCCGCAAGCAAGCCAAAGACCACGGGACGAATCGTTACATCGAGGGCCCCGTCGCTTCGGGCGAGCGGGTCGCCATTGTCGAAGACGTCGTCACCACCGGCGGGTCGTCGTTACTGGCGATCGAACGTTGTCGTGAATTCGGCCTGCAAGTCGACCGCGTATTGGCGATCGTCGACCGAATGCAGGGCGGACGGGAAGCCTTCGAACAAGCCGGACTGAAGTTCGACGCGCTGTTCACGATCCGCGATTTCGGCATCGAACCGCCCGCCGAATAACACAGCGGCGCCGCACGGACCGCCTTTTGACGTCCAAGGAGGCGTGAGGGATGGAGACCTCACTACATCGCCAGCTCAAGGAACAATACGCCGGCGCTCGCGGACGGACGGAAGTCACGCTGGGCGATTATCGCGTCGACGTCGTCCGCGGCAAGCGGTTGATCGAAATCCAACACGGTCCGTTGGGAGTCATCCGACGCAAGATCGCCGCCTTGCTCGAAGAACACTCCGTCACGATCGTCAAACCGATCGTCGCCCGCAAATGGCTGATCAAATTGACGAAGAAGAACGGCACCATCGTCGACGTGCGTCGTTCTCCGTACCGGGGTTCGATGCTCGACGTGTTCGAAGATCTGCTGCACTTCATGCAAGTGTATCCGCACCGCCGGCTGCGGCTCGAAGTGCCGTTCATCGACATCGAAGAATATCGGTATCCCCGCCCCAAACGTCGGCGCCGCTGGTCGGCGCCGAGCCACTCGGTACTCGATCAGCGACTCATCCGCGTCCGCGAAACGTTGACGCTGGAAACGGCCGGCGACTTGTGGGCGATGATCGACGCCGACCTACCCGAGCCGTTTCACACGCGAAACCTGGCCGACGCGCTCGACATCGATCGCTGGAAGGCGCGCCGTATCGCGTATTGCTTGTTCCATGCCGGAGCGGCCGAACGCGTCGGCAAGCGAGGAAACGCCTATCTGTACACGCGGTGTGCGCTTCCGCGTCCGAGAACGCGGCGCCGTGCCGAAGCCGTCCGGGCGGCCTTGGAATGGCCTTTGCCCGACGTCGAATCGATTTCGGGGCGTGCAGCCGGATAAGCAACCGGCGGTCGCACCGTCTTTGTGCGAACCCCTTATTGCACGAGGCGTACGCGCGGCGATTCGATGATTTGGCGGAAGATCTCGGTCAATCGCTGTTCGTACTCGGCCGGGTTACCGCTGCCCCGCGGACTTTGACCGTCGTCGTTGGCCGTCGCCCCCATGCGGGCCATGCGGTCCATGAAGTCGTAATCGGTTCCTAGGCCGACCCCGACGGGGAACAATTGCCAGTTGTCGAGCTGAATCTCCATCGCCTGCATCAACGCGGCATCGTACCAGTAGGCCCCGTTGTTGTAGAAATCGGGGCTGGGATTGTTCCCGATGAATTGATCGATCTTCGACGGCGGACTGACGTACAAGTTCGGTACACCGTCTGTCAGAAGCACGACGATCTTGTTCGTGGCTTCGCGGCCGAAACCGCCTTCGCTTTTGGGCTTGAGATGTTCCCGAGCCGCGATCAACCCGGCTTCGGTCGCCGTCGACGCCCCCTTGTCGCCGCAGGCTTGAAGCGTCGTGCATCGCTCCATCGCCGAGCGGTAATCGCCGGTCAACGGCTGGACGACGACCGGTCCACCGCCCGAAAGCACGTCGAACGTCACGATCGACACCCAGTCGCGCTGATTGGGATTCCGGATCGTTGCATTGCGTTCCTTGATCACCTGGATTGCCGCGATCAAGGCACGGCGGGCGGCGTGCATCGGCTGTTCGCGAGGTGGAAAACTGAACGTCCCGCCCGCGGTCGACTCGCTATGCCACGGACAATGGGGGCTGTACTGCGACAAGGGCACGTAATTCTTACCGTCGGGCTTCAAGTCGCGCCCGTGATCCAGCATGAATTGAACATAGGTCAAATACCCTACCTTGTTCAAATAGCGATACACAAGCTTCGAGCTCGCGTTGGAGAACGTCGTTCGGTTCGGGTTGTTGAAGCGATAGATGCGGTCGCTGTCCTGTCGCGGCGGCAAGTATCCGCGGTTATACGGCGGCGTGCCGTACGCGCCGAAAAACCAATCGGCGGAAAGGGCACACGTCGTCCCCAAGTAGATTCCGTTCCAGGCGTGTCTCTGCAAGCCGAACACATCGGAAGTCGGATTTCCAGCAATCAACGTCGCAGAACTCGCTTCCGGCGTCCACATGCCCGTCGGCGGCTTCGGCGGCGACGGCTTTTTCGGAGGAGTCGACTTCTTCTTCGACGAACCGCCCTTCTTGCTCGACGAGCCGCCCTTTTTCTTCGGCGACGTCCCCCTTCCGCTACCCGAACTCGACTGGATCTTTTTGGGTCGGATCACATAATCCAGGTACTTCTCCCAGTACGTGTAGTT
>CAYVVR010000437.1:0-3957 GCA_964454655.1 uncultured Planctomycetaceae bacterium
ATGGCAGCACGGCCCGGTGACGGCCGGATCCAATCGATGGCCTGGGCGCACCCCTCGGCTAGGCTCGCGTCTTCTTTCTCTAGTCGTGCGTTCGAAAAGCGGTTTGCGGTTCGGTTACGAAGATTCGATTTGTCATCGCGTCTTGGTATGCTACCTTTGTGCAGCAACGGCAAATCCGATATCGGTTCCCCGGGCATGGGCGTTCTTCTGCATACCGTGCCGCCGGGAATCGATGACAACCGTTCGGATACAGCGGGCGCGGCCTGCACACCACCGAATGGAATTTGCTCGAAAACGCGATCTTTGTCGTCTCAAAGCTGTTGACAACCATCCAACAGTTTGATCATATTGGGGACTGTCACGCGGGGGGTGAGCCGCACGTTGATGATCGAGAGTCATCCTCGGCATGCGTTCCCGCGTTCCTCGGGAAAATCACCGACGGGTCGTCGCCCGAAGCTTGACACGTCGGGGCAACCCTGTAAGATGACGATGTAAGGGTTCTCTGCCGCAGGTAATGACCATCGACGCCCTGGTGGCCTCTGGTTGAACGGCCCATTTCCCTCGTAGGCGATCTCTACGTAGCGGGGAGTCGCGGCTTCTTGACTGCGTGGAAGTTCCTGCGTGAATCCCCTCGGTGATACGCGAAAGGGGCATCTCGGACGATGTCGTGGGTTTTTCGGCGTCGCACCGACCGAACGAAATCATTGGCTTTGCCACCCGGCAGACCGATCCATGTTGGTTGAGAAGGAGCGTCCGGAGTGGTAGGTGGGGGCCGTAGCATGTCTCCACCGTTTGGAACTCTTGGTTCCGCACCGTAACGACGGGATCGCGGAGTGCGATCGTGCGGTGCGTCTGCGAATGAGGTGAAACACCTTATTCTTCTATTGCGCGCTACGAACTGGTAGCTTGGGTGCTTTATGGCAAAGAACAAACGACGTACCCGAGGAAAATCGGGTGGGAACCGAAAACCAAGACACGATCGATCTCGTTCACGACGTCGAGATCCCAACGCGCCGATCGGTACCGTCCCGGAACCGCAAACCGGTGAAAACGGCGAACCCCAGCTCTACGACGGGGGCGGCGTGTTGGAAATGCATCCCAGCGGATATGGTTTTCTGCGGGATCCGGGAGCCAACTACGCCCGGCAGCTCTCCGACCCCTTCGTGCCCGGCAGCATGGTCGATAAGTACCGGCTCCGCGAAGGTGTTCACATCAACGCCAAGATCCAACCGGGACGCCGCGGCCAAGGCCCGCGCGTTCGCGAGATTTACGACGTCGACGGCCTTCCGCCCGACGAGTACCCCAACGTCAAACATTTCGATGAGCTGACCCCCATCAACCCCGAATCGTGGCTGCGGCTGGAAACCGGCCCCGAGCCGATGACCACCCGGGTGATGGATTTACTAACCCCCCTTGGGAAAGGCCAACGGGCTCTCATCGTCGCGCCGCCCCGAACCGGCAAGACGGTCTTGCTCCAGCACGTCAGCCAAGCCATTGCAACCAACTATCCCGACATCAAGTTGATCATTCTCTTGATCGACGAACGCCCCGAAGAAGTGACCGACTTCCGGCGCGTGTGCCACAACGCCGAAGTCGTGGCCAGCAGCCTCGACTGCGAAATCGAAAGCCACGTGCGACTGTCGCAATTGATCGTCGAGCGTTGTCGTCGCCTGGCCGAAATGGGCAAAGACGTGTTCCTGCTGATGGACTCGATCACTCGGCTGGCCCGGGCGTTCAACAAATGGGTGGGCAACACCGGCCGAACGATGTCCGGCGGTATCGACGTCAAGGCGATGGATATCCCCAAGAAGCTGTTCGCTACCGCTCGCGTGTTCGAAGAGGGCGGTTCGTTGACCATCGTCGCCACGGCCCTGATCGATACCGGTAGCCGGATGGACGAACTGATCTTCCAAGAGTTCAAAGGTACCGGGAACATGGAGCTTGTTCTCGACCGCCGCCTGGCCGATCGCCGCATTTGGCCGGCAATCGACATCTCGCAGTCGGGAACGCGGCGAGAAGAAAAGCTGCTGCCTCCGGAAACGCTGCGTGCGGTCAACACGTTGCGACGCATGCTGGCAAGCATGCAACCGGTCGACGCCATGGAACAGCTTACGGCCAAACTGGCGAAGTACCAATCGAACGATGAATTCATCGAATTGATCAGCGGTGTTCACGTCTCGGACTGAGATCGCCGCTGGTACTTCCGCCCCCGCCCGTCCGCTCGATTCACCCTGCGTGCGGGCCGGTGGTCGATCGCCATCCCGTCCTGACAACCGAATCGGTTGAAGCTATAATTTTCGTGCGATGGGAGGTTCGACAACCGTACCGCCGTCGAACGCAAACCATGTGGAGGGTACGCGAATTGGTTAGCAGCCACACTGGAAATGTGGTGCCCCGGTAACGGGGTTGCGGGTTCGAGTCCCGTGCCCTCCGCCTCGGCAGGTCCTTGCAATTGCAAGGGCCTTTTTTCATTGGGCGCATTTGGCCTCCGCTCAGTCTGTACCCATCCCTTCGGCACCCGGAAAATCTCGCCTGGATTATGCGTCTCTAGCCTATCCCCAATCGGATTGGTTGTCCCTAATGCATAGCGAACGTACTTGCGCCGGTGGACGCAGCGGGGGCGCAATTTCGGACGCACCATTGGGCATCCGGTTGTAATCTCTGTCGGTCACGTCCCCAACGCGAAGTGTCATCGCCGCAAATGGCCGTTGCGGCCTCTCGGCAATGCCCGGCCTGCAAGCACAACGCCCCTCACACGACGATCAGCGTCGGGCAGAATTTTCGACAGAAAGGGCTTTAGTCGCCACGAACGGCGTTAGAATGACGGTTAGAGGACGGCACGACGGTCCAGCCGATAGGACGGAGCGCGATGTACGGAACGGATTCTGCGGTGTTGATGGCGTTTCGACGGCGCGAGTATCGCCGTCGCTTGTTGGTCGTTCAATTCCGACGGGCGTTCGCCGAGGCCGGGTGGCCGCAGCACTACGCCGAAGACGACGGTCCGCGGGAAGGCGACACGAAGCGGAAGGGGACTCGTGAATACATCTTCCACGATCACCGCTGGCATGTCTTGGAATCGCCCTTGGTCGTGTCGCCGAATACGGCCGAGGATCTTCCGTTCGAAGAGGCGGTGCGCAGGCTGCACAGCGAAGAGCATCGAGCGATGAAAGAGAAGTTTCTCGAGCAGGCGAAGAAGATCGTCGGCGAACCGAGCAAGGTGCTGGACGTCGTCGGCGACTGGAAGGACGGAAGCGAGAACTCGGTGTTGCTCGAGTGGGATCGTCCCGTCCCCTTCGATCAATTGCAGTATGCCGCCGCGAGGATGGGCCTGGAGGCGAACCAAAAGGCGGTGGTCTGGTTGGCCGGGGCGCCCGACGGTGAGGACCAGTATTACCGGTTTACCGCCGGCGTGCCGGTGGACGAACTTCGGGATCGGCTGACCGAAGCGGGCTTCGTGGCCTGGTCGCTCGATCTGACACATGCGAACGGCATCGGGGTATACCTCTTGGTCCTCGGAAAAGACGGCTTGGACCAGATCCGGGAGTTCGAAGCCAGACATCAATCGATCATCGTTCCCAAGACAACCTTGCTCACGCCCGGTCACTTCGGCGGCCTGGAGGGCGATACCCGCGAAGAAGCTGCAGAGGTGTATCGCCGCGTCATCGAAGAGTACGAACGGCGGTTCCGTCGTCCGCATCCGGTCGACCGGGAAAAATGGCGGCGGATCTTCGAGGAGCGACGTCGCAAGGCCCTGGCCTTGGTACCGCCCGGTCCGAATGCGACCTGGGAAGAGAAGAAGATGTACGCCATCCGTCGCGCGATGTACGGCAGCGGCGAACCGGTCGACTTTGATGCCATGGAACGCTTGGACATGGAGATCGCCATGGGCATCGCCCATATTAACGCCCGAGCGCGTTATTCGGCCGAAGAGGGGCGGGCGTATCCGTCGGTCTTCAT
>CAYVVR010000438.1:0-1365 GCA_964454655.1 uncultured Planctomycetaceae bacterium
GTCTTGCAGAATCGCCCTTGCACATAAGACGAAATCAGTCACCACACCCCATTTTGTCCATTTTCACATGCCGATCGAATCACAAGAAACATCCCAAAGCTGCGAATACGCTGGAAGAGGTTGCAACCATTCGCTATCCTATGGTCAACCGATGGGGGGCACGAAACCGGTCGATTTCGCCCCCGGCATCTCTCGTTCCCGAATACCGAATGAGGAGTCGCCCTGATGTTCCCGTTCCTGACGGCACAAGTTCCCCCGTGGATGATTTGGGCGGGCATCGCTACGGTCGCCGGGCTGTTTCTTGCCGTGTTCCTCATCATCCTCTTGATGTACGGATCGCTCTGGTTCCAGGCGTACATGTCCAGCGCCCGGATCTCGATCCTGAGCCTGGTCGGGATGAGCCTACGGCAAGTGAACGCTCGCCTGATCGTCAAAGCCAAGATCATGGCCGTACAGGCCGGGCTCAGCAGCAGTCGAGAAGGCGGCGTCACTACCCGCAAACTCGAAGCCCACTACTTGGCCGGCGGCAACGTGATGAACGTGATCAGCGCTTTGATTGCCGCGCATCGCGCCCAATTGCCGCTCACGTTCGATCAGGCGGCCGCCATCGACCTCGCCGGTCGCGACGTCCTCGACGCCGTGCGGACCAGCGTATATCCGAAGGTGATCGACTGCCCCGATCCGCGGTCGGGCCGGCAAATGCTTTCGGCGATCGCCAAAGACGGCGTCGAGCTACGCGTGCGAGCCCGAGTCACCGTCCGCACGAAAATCGAATCGCTCATCGGCGGTGCTACCGAAGAAACGATCATCGCCCGGGTCGGCGAGGGAATCATCACCTCGATCGGTTCGGCAAATACCCATCTCGAGGTGCTTGAGAATCCGGCGATGATCTCGCGTGCCGTGCTCGACAAGGGATTGGACAAGGCAACGGCGTTCCAGATCGTGTCGATCGACATCGCCGATATCGTCGTGGGGCAAAACATCGGGGCAAGGCTGCAAGCCGACCAGGCCGAAGCCGACATGCGTGTCGCCCGCGCCAAGGCCGAGGAACGACGCGCACTGGCCATGGCCCGCGGTCAAGAAATGCGGGCGAAGGTTGCCTACAACCGGGCCCAGGTGGTGGCCGCAGAAGCGAAGGTTCCCTTGGCGATGGCCGAGGCGTTCCGGCAAGGACGAATCGAACGCTTGGCGTCGATCACGGGCCACGGCCCGACGATGCCGCCTCCGCCGCAAGATTCCGACTCGAACGCGTAAACGGCCGATCGTAATCGCGCAATTCTGTCGCTCGTCGCCGGTCGTTTCCCTCAGCGAGCGGCCGCAGGGATTCCGAACCGCATCGGCGGCGCGCCGCGTTGGTGGGCACCG
>CAYVVR010000438.1:1375-3957 GCA_964454655.1 uncultured Planctomycetaceae bacterium
CACGCCCTCGGGGCTGAAGTTCGGAACCGGTTCTCCCGCTGCAACGCCGGGGCTGCCGGGGGCCAACTGAAAACGGCCGGTCATCGTGTCGAAATCGAAGCCGGCTCCCGGTTCGTACACCGGCACGCCGTGAATCCCATGCGGCTCGGCACCGGGGGGAATCTTGCCGTTGTACAAGTCGTAATCGTAATCGTTGTTCGTATTCTGCGGGGCTTCGCTGAGCGATCGACCGTCGGGCGAACGCACTTCGAGGATGTTGTTCCGCGAAATCGTATGCTTGACGATGCGGTTCCCGCCCAGCCCGCCGGTGGGCAACCAACCGTCGCCGCGAAACATCGTGTTGTGGAAAACGTACGTGTAGCCTCGAATCCACTCCTCACCGTGCGCGTAGCCCATCTTCAAGAAGTTGCCGCCGCCTGCGTCGGGCTGTGACTGGCTGCGTTCGACGACGTTGTTCCATATGTACAACGGCCCGATCGAACTCGCGGCATTGCCGATCATCATCATCGATTGATAAATGTAATTGTTCCACACGCGGACGTTCCGATTGCTACCCTCGATTTCGAGACCGTCATCCCAACAAAATCCGATGAAATTTCCGTAAATGTCGGAATCGTGACTCGGAGAACCGCGGTAGCTTGCATTGCTTCCACCGCCGATGACGTCGTTGTACATGTGTTCGAGGTCGGAATAGCACTCGTTGTACCGGATGACGTGCCGGCCGGCCGTGTTGAACAGCGAAATGCATTGCGGTCCGCGGGTATGCGTCGGGTGCACCGGCTCGTACCATGTACTGCCGTCGTAGGTCGGATGGTGCATCCGACAGCGTTGCACGATCAACCGTGACAACGTTTCGCAGCGAGAGAGGATCGCCGAATCCATGTTGACGCCGAATCCTCGCTCGGGATCGAGGCGTCCCCAGTCGGAAATGTCGCAATCCTCGATGACGATGTCGTGCCCGCCGTCGATCCGGACGGCGCCGATCGGTGCTCCGCTTTTGTTTGATTCGCTTCCCGCCCCTTTGAGCGTGAAACCTCGCACGATGACATACGACGCGTCGATCGTGATGCACGTATCGTGCCGGTGTTTCACGTCGATGACCGCGCCGGTTCCGTCGTACACCCGCCAAGCGTCGGGGGTTCCCGATTCGGAGATCACCAGCGGCTCGCTGCGCGACGCGACGCGAACGATCTCCCCTTCGGGAAAATGCTCGTCCCATGTCGTGCACTCGCACCGGGCCGATTGGGACGTCCCTTCGAGCGTGAGCTCGATCTCGTAGGTCGTGTTCGGCTGCAAATGGACGATGCTCCCCCTGTAGTCGGCCAAGTCCTCATCGGTATCGTCGATGGGGTTGTATCGCATCGGCAGCCCCAAACGCCATTCTTCGGCACCCTTTTCACGAAACCGAACGAGAACGTCGCGTTCCGGCGAGCCGCCCGGCGGCGACCAGTACAACCCGATGCAATGAAACGTCGGATACGCTATCGGCTCGGTAACGGATGACTCGGCGAACACGGACACAATACCAAGCACGATTGCCGTGCAAAGAATCCCGGCACTCCAACGACGAAACATGATTCGTCCTCCCCCACAATAAGGTACGACGGCACCCCCCTGTCGCCGTCTTGGTTCGCCGTGCAGCGCGTTCCGACGCCGTGACGTCAGGGTTGCATGATCTCGGGGAGCCACACCGGCAACGCTGCCGTTTGCGCCTTGGCCGCTTCTGAAACGGGGAATCCCCACTTCTCGAAGTACGTCGTCAAATCGCGACCTGCCGAACGCGAAAGCATCACGATGAACAGGTCTCGCTTTTCGTCGTCGTTTTTCGGCCGCATCGAAGGCGGCAACTGCCGATAGGCGCGAAACGTTTTGCGGTACAGGTCCCAGCCGAATTCCCGTTGCAACAAGCGAAACGTCTGCAAGCCCAAAAACGGATCGCGCCGCCACTCGTCGAACGGGGCACCGTTCGCCACGTGTTCCTTCAACCGTCTTTCGCAATACTCCCAGGTCGCCTCGCGCCGCAGGTTCTGGTTGCCACAGAGTTTCTCGATGCAGTAGAGCGTGAAGAAATTGCACGACACTTCGACACTGCCGCCAAATACCCACCAAGACGACTGATGGTTGTGGCCCAGTTCGTGGAAAAAGCCCCACACGTCGCCGTGGCCGTTCGTTCGGAGCTTTTCGAGATCGACCATCACCTTTGCCGAGTGGTACTGCACCATGATCGGATAGCCTGAATGCATATACCCCGCCGAGATTTGCACGTCGGGAACCATGCGTTCAGGATAGCGCCGTTCGCCCGTGGTGCCGGCCAATTCATCTTGGCACTCGATCACGCGATCCCAAAATTCCATCAGCGCCTCGGGGGCGTCGAGATCGCGCACGACACTCGACGGCACGCTGAGGATGATCTTCCGACCGGCCAACTCGGCCCAGGGGGCAGGGAGCGAACGTAATTCGTCTTGCCACTCCTTGTTCGTGGTCTTGCCTAACACGAAATACGGGGCGGGGACGGCGCCCGTAATTCGCACTCGCAACGGCACTCGCGCAAGCGGCGCAGGCAACTCGTTCGGAACTTCGAT
>CAYVVR010000439.1:0-3955 GCA_964454655.1 uncultured Planctomycetaceae bacterium
AAATTCCTCGCCGCCGTAGCGCGCCAGGATGTCGCATTTTCGAGTCGACTGCCGCAAGACGTCGGCCACGGTTCGCAAGACGGCGTCGCCGGCCGGGTGGCCGTGCACGTCGTTGATTCGCTTGAAATAGTCCAAATCGACCATCACGCACGACAGCGACGTTCGGTGCCGCTTGGCGCGGGCGAACTCCTTTTCGGCGATTTCATAGAACGAACGCTGCGTCAGCAACCCGGTGAGGGCGTCGGTGCGGGCCATCTGTTGGAGCCGATGTTCCAACGCCAGCACCCGTTCGCCTGCGTGAAGCCGGGCCAACAACTCGCTTTGTCGGACCGGTTTGTGCAGGAAGTCGTCGGCCCCGACGTCGAAGCCTTGGACGATTTCCTCGGTGGCCGAGCGTCCCGTGACGAAAACGATGTACACGTAATGCGGCAGAGCCAGCGAGCGGACCTTGCGGCACAATTCGATGCCGCTGATTTCGGGCATTTCCCAGTCGGTGATCAGAAACCGCGGACACTCGTGCTCCAATAGCTCGAGGCCTTCCCGACCGTTCGTAGCGGTTTGGACGACGTAACCCGCCTTTTTCAGCCAGTGCGACAAAAGGCGCAGCACCGACGGGTCGTCGTCGACCAGCAGCACCTGTTTGAACGTATCGGGATGTTCCGCACGAAGATCCTTCATGAGCCGAAAACTTCCTTGGTGCCGATCCGATTCTTGAGATTGCTTGGCGTTCCGCTGCGAGGGCCGACACGAGGCCCCGCAATTCCGACAGTTGCACACTCTGCCCGAGATGTGTCCACTCAATGGTAGCTTGCAATTTTTAGAGTGTCGGCAGGGAATGGGGGAGAGAGGGGGATTATCATCGGTCGCCCCCTTAGGATTCCCTTACAATCACGCCCACCGGAAGAAGCGTCGAGCCCTGCAAAATCGGCAGAAACGGCGAGATCGGCGGTCGTAGTCGCCGAAAAAAAGAAACGGGCAGGTCGCCCGTAGGCTCCCTGCCCGCCGTTGCATGCATCGACGACTCATCACGCCGCTTTTCTGCGGCGTATCGAGGGGTTACTCTTGCGGCGTTTCGACAGCAGCCAGGCCGACGTCGATGAACTGTCCCCCCTCGGTTTGACGGCAGTGAACGGCGATCGTATTCTTGCCCGCCTTCAACGCCGCCTTGGCTTCGGATGAAAGCGGCAGCTCGACGTAGTCGGTGGTGTAGCCGGTCGTTTTCGCCGCCAAGACGCCGTTGAGATAGATTTCGGCATCCTCGTCGTGATGAACGATCAGAACGAGGTCCTTTTCGGCGATATCGGAGGGGAGTTCGACCGTGCGTCGAATCCAGATTTCAGCGCCGTCCCACTTCGTTCCGACGACCGCACCGGGCGTACCTTCCGTACCGAACCCGCCGGGGCCTTCGGACCAGTCGGAATCGTCGAACGTTTCGGTGAACCACGTATCGGCCGGCGTTTCGGTCGTGTAACGCCAGGTCGATTTTTCATCCGATGCGGTGGGGACGATCGTCACCAGCCGCGGGACGTGTCCGCGATTGGCCGCGGCGATGCGATCGACGTCGACCTTGATCACTTCGCGATCATAAGTGAGCAGGCCGTTGCATTCGGTCTCGACGTCGGTGATCTGCGTGTAGACCCCGGCCGCCAGCCCCTTGGTTTCGACCAATTGCCACAACCGCCGCATCAAGGCGATGTAGCGCGTATTGAGCTCGTCGGCATCGGCCATTGAGCGATATCCCCAGTTTTGTTGCGTCCACAGGTGTCCGGGAACGGCCAACCCTAGGCCGCCGAATTCACCCAACACACCGGCACGGCCGTCGTCGGGCTCGGGGGCACCGGGCCCCGGATAACGGTGGATGTCCAACACGTCGCCGACGCCTTTGTCCGTCCAGCCGCTGGCATTGTCGATGAGGCGAGTCGGATCAAGTGAGCGGACGAACGCGACGCGGTTCTCGGTGTCGTGCTGGCCCCAGCCTTCGTTGAAGACGACCCACATGACGATCGAAGGATGGTTGCGATGTTCGTGGATCATCTCCGCCAATTCGATCTCGAATTGCTTCTTGGATTCGTCCGACTTGTTGTTGCCGCTGGGCATGTCTTGCCAGACGAGCAGGCCCAGCTTGTCGCACCAGTAGTACCAACGTTTCGGTTCGATCTTGACGTGCTTGCGCGTCATGTTGAAACCGAGTCGTTTCGTGATCTCGATGTCGTAACGCAAGGCTTCGTCGGTCGGTGCGGTGTAGATTCCGTCGGGCCAGAAGCCTTGGTCCAACGGCCCCATCATGAACAGCGGCTTGTTGTTCAGATGCAGGCGGACGAACCCGTCGGGGGCCTCGGCCACGGACACCTTCCGCATGCCGAAATAGCTCGTCACCGAATCGATTTCCTTCCCGTCACGCACCAGCTCGACGTTCAAGTCGTACAGGAAGGGATCGTCGGGCGACCAGGGACGAAGCATCTCTTTCGGGATGTCCAGATGAATCGGTTCCCCCGGCTTGCCGACGGCTTCGGCGACCGTTTTGCGGCCGGCTTGGGCCGTCAGGCGGACGGCCGTGTCTTCTGCGTTTCCACGGACGAACACGGTGGCTTCGAGCCGGTGTTCATCGAGGTTCGGATCCAGCCGCAAGTCGCTGATCGACGTGGTTGGGACCGGTTCCAACCATACCGTTTGCCAAATACCCGAGCAGGGCGTGTACCAGATGCCCTTGGGGTGTTTGACCTGTTTGCCTCGCGGCTGATCTCCGGCATCGCTGGGGTCGAACACGTCGACGACCAGTTCTTGCGGCCCGTCCGATCGCAGCGCGTCGGTGATGTCGAACGTGAACGAATCGTAGCCGCCGCGGTGCGTGCCGAGTTTACGACCGTTGAGCGAAACCGTGGCCTCCCAGTCGACGGCCTCGAAGTGAAGCAGAATACGCGATCCCCGCCACGCCGCCGGGACGCGAAACTCGCGGCGGTAATGCAGACGCTCGGCCTGTTCCATCACCCCGGAAAGGGCCGATTCGACCGGGAAGGGAACCAAAATCTCTTTCGCTTCCGGCGAATCGTCCAACGTGACTTCCCAAAGACCGTTCAAGTTCAGCCACCGATGCCGTACCATCTGCGGACGCGGGTACTCGGCATGAACGTTTTTCGGCGACACCTGTTTGGCCCACCGCGTCGCAAGCGGACCCTTCGCCGGCGACCAGGCAACTGCCGGATGCGTGCCCGACAAGAACCCCATTACACACAACCCGACGAGAACGAAGCGGAACCTCATGCACAAGCCTCCTGTGTGGAAAAAGGTGAGAAACGCTGGTGGGACGACGAACCGCCGAAAGCGGACGGCCCCCAAGGAGGCGAATTCATCGCAAAACGGCCGGTGTGCCCTTGCCGCAGCTTGGGGGGATGTGCGCGCAAAAGGGATCGACACGGGAAAGAACGGGAAACGCTGCGTCCCTGTTTACGTCGCGATTAGTCTAAATACCGCCCAACGCGAAATCAAGCGTTGACAAGTCGAGAAGGGGAAAGAGGTGTTCGCTCGGGCTCGGCGGTCAACCGTACTTGCCGGGCGGCTTGCCGCTGATGTATTCCCGCCATCCGTCGAGGTGTTCTTTGGGCAGGCCGATTTCGCGAGTGAACTCCGATTCGACCTTCGCTTCGGTGTCGGGAACGACGACGCGGACCTTCAGACGTCCATTCGTCTTGTAGCGGAAGATGACATCCACCGGCCATTTTTCGGGCAACTCGGGCGGCAGGTTGTGGACGGTGACCCGGCCGATCGGCGAGCAGTCTTCCGGCGAAGGGCTTTCACCTTCGACGATTTCGACCAAAATCGAACGTTGGTTCGCCTTGTGCGTGCGAAATGTGCGTTTCGCCGTGACGGGCAGGTGCGTGTTGCGGGGAATGACGACGCCGGTGCGCCGCCGTTTCGTCAACGGATCGACGCCCACGACGCCCAGGCTGTGCGAGTT
>CAYVVR010000440.1:0-1451 GCA_964454655.1 uncultured Planctomycetaceae bacterium
ATCGTCCTCCGGGCCGCCATGAAGCCGATCAGCACGTTGGCCAAACCGCTCGAATCGATCAATTTGGCATCGAAGCAGCCTGAATCGGCCAGCTACGAACGAAGCGACGTGTGTGCCGTCTCGGCCGCCGGTGTGATCGTCGAAAACGTGGTGGCCTTTGAAATCGCCGCCGCCCTTGTGGAAAAATTCGGCGGCGACAGCGTCGAAGAATTGATCGCCCGCGTGCAGCTATTCGAAAAGATGGCTCGAGAGAGGTGATGCCGCTGCGGGGCAGGTTCATGCCCCCTCGTACGGAGAAAAATCTGCATTGTCTCGTTGGGCGAATTCGAGGCATAATACCCCCCATGGCGTTGCCCGATTGGGATGATGCCGAATGCATCGCCGGGCAATCTTGCAAACAGGGACGTTGGCCATGTCGGAACGCACGACGCGTCGTCTGCTGGTAGGAGTGGTCTTGCTCGGCTGTTTTGGGCCGACGTTGGGGATCGTCGGCCTGAATGTCTACCGTCGGACGGACGCCTTTCGCGAGCATCTTACAGAGCCTTTTCGACGCTGGTTCGCGGCGGAGGTTTCGTATCGAACGGCAACGACTCCGCGGCCGGGTGCTTATTGCGTGGACGAGGTCGTTCTTCGGCATCCGTTGAGCGGAACCGTGCTTGCCGAAATCGGGCAGCTTCGTCTCGACCCGACGCCGAAAACACCGGGGGATGGGACCGACCAAGAACCTTCGCGCCGCTTGCAACTTACCTGCCGCAACGTGAGGATTTCGGCGGGGGCTTTGCAGGCACTACGCGAGCGACTGGAAGAGATCGTCGCCGGGCGACGCGGTCCCCTGCCCTGCCCTGTCGAATTCGTGTTTCAGAAGACGACGATCATCTCGGCCGACGATAGCGAAGAAAGTTCGGCCGCGCAAGCGGAACGATCGCTGCGCGAGATTCGCGGCAAGATCGAACCGGTTCAGTCGGGGCTGGTCGCCGACCTCGTGTGCCGGTTCGATGACGAGGCAGTCGCCCGTTTTCGTTTCGAGTCGGTGGTAGAGAACGGAGAGGTCTTGCGTCGTTGCGGCGTGACGACGGGAGAAACCCGTATCGACAACGGATTTCTGCGGTTGGTTTGGCCCCAATGGGAAGCGTTGGCTCCCGGCGGACAGTTTTCCGGCTACATTTGGTGTGTCGAGCGCGAGCCGGGACGTTGGTCCGGGGAACTGGCGGGCGAGATTTCGGGAATCGCCGGGCCGCTGCCGTGGTCGGCCGGCATGCCTGTAAACCGTGTGCGCGTATCTCAATTTCGGTGGGAACCCGGCGAGATTACCGCGGGGCGTGTCACCTTGAACTGGGAAAGCGGAGATTCCGGCGATTTCGCCGCCTCGGCCGCGGCGTGTCGGCGTTGGGCTGCCGATCTCGGTACGCACTTCGCAACGTCGTCGATGGTTCCGCCGGCGTCTCGAGATA
>CAYVVR010000440.1:1461-3947 GCA_964454655.1 uncultured Planctomycetaceae bacterium
AGATACGATCGGCATTCGTCGCGTGGGTGCCGAGTTCTATCTGCTGCCCGAAGGCGTCTACATGCGCGGCACCGAGGGCATGATTCGCCAGGATTGTATCGTTGAGGGCGAAAACGACCTGCTCATGGTCGTGCCGGGTAAGCAGCCCGTTGCCTGGGACCGCGTGCATGCCTTGGTCGGATCCTCGTTGGATGCCGAAGGGCTTTCACCGGCGATCGTGAAGTGGGGCCGGGTGCTGCTGGCCGACATCATGCCGCAGGCAGAACGCGATGGCGAGCTGCCTGCGATGGGCGAGTCGGTACAAGTATCGACGACTGCTGCGGGGGACGACTTGCCTAGCCGGTCGACGACCGGAGCGTCGAACGTTGCGGATCCCCGGGAAATGTCGCTGCCGGGGAATCTTTCGTCAACGGCCCCGACGCCGGTTCGATGACGGTTCGTGAGCGATACCCGGGGCAATGCGGAAACCATCGACCGTTACGAAACGGTTTCCTCGACGTTTGCATCGGTATCCGATTGCGGTTTCTCAGGTTGCGTCGCAGCGAGATTCGACTCCGGCGAATGGTCCGTCTGATTCGGCGACGGCATTTCTTTTCGGTAGCGGAGATAAGCGGCACCGACGAACAGAAGATTCAAGGTGAAAAACGCGACGATGTATTCGCCGCCTCCTCCGCCTTCACCGGCATACGAATGCAAACCGGGGCCCATCAGAAAGTTCACGCCGTACCACGCCCATACGATGGCGATCATACCGAATACCGAGCCCGCAGCGAGGCCGAAGTTGTTGAGCCATCGCGCGTAGCGGCCGTGCATGATCACCATGTACACGAGGATGGAAATCAAGGCCCACACTTCCTTGGGATCCCAGCCCCAAAATCGTCCCCAGGACCGATCGGCCCATACGCCGCCGAGGATCGTTCCCGCCACCAGCAGAACGACGGACACCTTGACGGCCTTGTACATGTACGCGCCTAGGTCGAGGCACTGTTGCGGGGGATACACGGCCGTGGCCGCTCCGATGCCGCCGTCGGCAGGGCGATGAACTTCGCCGGAAGCGGTCGTGCCTTCGCCGGACAGCTCGCGACGACGGTATTTTCCGAACAAGTAGTAGAACAACGCCGCATTACCCAGGCCCCAGGCTAACAGGCCCCCGCCGTAGCCGGCCGTGACGGTCAGTACGTGCGCAAATAGCCACATGCGATCGCGCAGAATCGGCTGGATCGACGTGATATCGCTGTTCCAAACCGGCGTGAAATAGGCGACGACCGCCACGAGGAATGCCAAAGCGGCTCCGGCTTTGGCAAACGGCATGCGCCGCACGCAATCGGCGAGTGCCGTCCGAAAACGGCCTTTGCCGAGCGAGGCGGGAATCGTGACTGCGGCGATGAAGACGGTAAGCATGGCTCGCGGAACGTACCACGAAGCCGACAAAAGAATCAAAATTCCGACCGACCAGCCAAGCAGACTGTTGGCCAATACGCCGACTGCGGCTCCTCGGGCCGTCGCATCCAAAAGTCCCTCGGGCAACAGGTCGAACACGGGGCGATTGGCCGCCGCACCGTACGGTCGAATGGCAAGCAAGTAGAAGATGACGCCGGTCAACAACGCCCGCGGTATGAGATTGACAACCGGCATGATTTTGGCCCAGACCGACGACTCTCCCTTGAGCGATTTCGTTTCCCAGGTTCCGGGAATACCCGTCATACGCCAAGCTCGGGTAAGTCCTTCTCCGTACAGCGGCCGCAGCGAGAATCCGATCGCCAACAGGCCCATCACCAACGAGACGAACACGACACTTTCGAACATGTTGGTGACCGGGGCCCAACCCGTGATCAGAACTCGCAGCGTGAACCCGTATATCGTGACGGCCTGTGCCAGAACCAACAGGACGATTCCGAGCCAAAATAGCGGCGAGCGAAGTTTGCCCACCGAAAGTACCAAGACCAAAAACGCGCACAGGTTGAAGACCCACGACCAAAGGAACGGATCGACACGGTAGTAGTGAACTTCGCGCAGCACGTACCCGGGCGGTGGATAGGCCGTTTGGGCGAGCACGTCTCGACTGGATTCCGGAACGTCGAGTTCCTTGCGGAGCGGCTCGACGGCCTCGCCGATGTTCCGTAATGCCCCGCGGAAGTCGACCAATGCGCGGCGAAACGCTTCGGCGCGGTTCGGGTATTTTCGGTCGCGGTACACTTTGACTGCGTGCTGGAAAGCGGTTCGTGCTTTTTCGATATCGTCCTTCGGATATCCTCGCAAGAGGTCGTCGGAACCGTAAAGCAACGCGGGAAGGCTGATCCAGGGTTGCAGGGCGATGTCCGACTCACGGTCGACGATAAGACACACTTCGTAGAGTGCCGGGACGACGTGAAGTGTGAATGTTCCCTGCTCGTACAAGAACAAGTGCAACGACTGGACCTGCTGATCCAATGTCTTGGTTTTTGTCGACAATGTCAGCAGGGCGCCCTGGATGGACTTCATGCGTT
>CAYVVR010000441.1:0-3943 GCA_964454655.1 uncultured Planctomycetaceae bacterium
AGCAACAGGAGCAGCCAAGAGCGTCGAGTCGAGCAAATCGAGTGCCCCGCCCAAGCCGGGGATGAGGCGACTGGAGTCTTTGGTATCGGCCTCGCGTTTCAAAAGCGATTCGGCCAAATCACCCCAAATACCGACCACCGACAACACGAGACCGTACAGCACGACCGAGATCCACGATCCCGAAAACGGGGCTTTCGCCAGCCACGGCACCAAGACCAAGAACACCAAGCACGATGCCGCGATCCCTGAAACGACGGCCCCGATCGCCCCTTCGATCGTCTTGTTGGGGCTAAGCACCGGCGCCATCGGATGCTTGCCGAACAGCTTTCCCGCCGTGAACGCTCCCGTATCGCTCAGCTTGATTACGACCAACAGCGAAACGAGTGCCTTCATGCCGAAGGCCATCCGCAGTTGGATCAAGAAACACGAGAGCAAGCCCACGTACGCGACAGCGAATGTGGTTCCCACCGCCGCGGCCAACGCCCCGCAGGGTTTGGCATCTTCGGCCGCCTTGCGATAACGTGCCAACGCCGTCAAGAAGGCACCCGCTACGACCGAAGCCATCGCCACGAAGACGACGACACTCGAAGCCCCGACGACTTCACGCGCCAATCGGACCGTCAACCCAAAATCACGATGGGTCGCGATCCACCCCAACGCCGTCCCCCAGCAGGCCGTGATCATCGCCAGACTGCCGGCGATCGTCAATCGCGGGAACAAAGGCACCCCTGCTGCCGGAAAGAGACGAATCGACTCGACGCCCGCAACCGCCACGCAGAGAAACAACACAGGAAACAGCCACACGCCCGGCCAATTGAGCGATTGCCAGTCGAGCCACGCCAGGGCCAGGATTCCCGCTGCCAAGGAAAGGCCGAACAAAACGCGTGTGGTGGGCATGAAATCTCGGCTTCGTCTGGAGGGTTTTCGACACGCACCGCCACATGGCTGCCTCGCGGCGTGCGATGGAATAAAGCACCGCGGCCGTTCTCACTGCCCCGAAATCCGCCTGTTTCGCCTCGGAAGCGACTCAATCGTCGTCGGCGACTCACAAGGAACGTTCATTATGGCCGAGGCCGCCTTTCAGGAACAAGAGTACGCCCTTGCCGGCCCATAAACAAACACACCCGCCACGGCACAACGGTCGCCGTCGATCGCCGTTCCCCGACGTTGCGGTGAAGCCGTCAGCATTCTTTCGGCTGAACAAGCCCGCCGAATCGCCGTTCGCGGTTGGCGTAGTCGACAATCGCCCGATGAAGAAGCGCTTCGTCGAACTCGGGCCAACAAACGTCGGTCACCCAAATTTCGGCGTAGCTGATCTGCCACAAGAGAAAGTTGCTCAGCCGCATCTCCCCGGCGGTGCGAATGAGCAAATCGGGGTCGGGCATCCCGGCGGTATACAAGTGCGATTCGAGCACCTGCTCGTCGATTTCGTCGCTTTCGAGCCGCCCCGATTTCACCTCTTCGGCGATCGCTCGCACGGAATCGACGATCTCGACGCGACCGCCGTAATTGATCGCCAAGCAAAGCGTCAATCCGTCGTTTTCGGCGGAAAGATCGATCGTCTTGTTCATTTCGCGTTGGACATCGTGGGGGATGCCTTCGCGGCGACCGATCACCTGCACACGCACATTCTGGTCGAGGATCGTCCGGCGTTCCTCAACCATGTATTGCTCGAGCAGCCGCATCAAGAAGTCCAGCTCGGCCTGCGGACGTTTCCAGTTTTCACTGGAAAGACAATACAAGGTCAACTGTTCGATTCCCAGCCGCGAGCACTCCTCGACCGTACGGCGCACGCTGGCCACCCCGCGACGATGGCCTTCGATGCGCGGCAGGCCGCGACGTTGGGCCCAGCGCCCGTTGCCGTCCATGATGGCGGCAATATGCCGCGGACGCTTTTCGGGCGGAACCTCGTCGATCGATTGAAACTTGCCGGTTTCGTTCATCGTGCTCCGCTGATGTTTGCCCGCGATGCGACCGAGAGCCGGCGCAGCCGGAAACTGTTTCGCCCCAAGCCAGAAAACAACCGGAACGCCGTACGATTACAAATCGACCACGATCGTTTGTTCACGGTCCGGCCCGACCGACACGACACCGATCGGCCTTCCGACCAACTCTGCAATTCGATCCAGGTACTTGCGTGCCGCGACGGGCAAGTCTTCGAGCCGCCGGGCGCCGGTAATGTCTTCTTGCCAGCCGGGCAGCGTCTCGAGGACGGGCTCGGCCTCGCGCAACAGGCGATCTTGACTCGGAAAGTGCGTCACCGTCTCACCGCCGATGCGGTACGCCGTGCAAATCGCCAGCTCATCCAGACCGCTCAACACGTCCAACAACATGACCGCCAAGCGGTCGATGCCGCCCAACCTCGCAGTATACCGCAAGGCGACGATATCAAGCCAACCGCAACGGCGAGGACGCCGCGTCACGGTACCATATTCATTCCCTTGATCGCGGATACGCTGCCCGATTTCGTTGTCCAACTCGGTGGGGAAAGGCCCTCCGCCCACGCGTGTCGTGTAGGCCTTGGCAACCCCGATTACCCGGTCGATGTACCGAAACGGCACCCCCGCCCCGGCAGCCACGCCGACGGCCGAACTGTTGCTGCTGGTCACGTAGGGAAAGGTCCCGTGGTCGATATCCAACAACGACCCTTGGGCCCCTTCAAACAAGATTTTGCGGTTCGCGTCTACGGCATCCAGCAAGTACGCGGTGGTATCGGCCACCAGCGGCTCGAGGCGTTCGGCGTAGCGGCTGTACTCGTCGTAAACAGCGACCGGATCGAGTTTTACGGCTTCGCCTTCGTCGACTAAGCAGCCGAGCATGCGATTCTTGACGTCAACGATCCGCTGAATGCGCTCTTTGAAATCCGGGGCGAAGAGATCCCCTACTCGAACAGCCAGAGAACGCCCCACCTTGTCGCGGTAACAAGGCCCGATCCCTCGCATCGTGGTGCCGATCGCTTCACCGCCGGTGCAGGCGTTGAGAATGCGATCCTCTTCCATATGCCAAGGGAAAATGACGTGCGCCCGATCGCTGATCATCAAGTTGTCGGCGACTTGAATGCCGCGCTCGATCAACCCGTCGATTTCGGCCAACAGCGTTTTCGGGTTAATGACGACGCCGCCGGCGATCACACAGCGAACGTTCGGGTTGAAAATACCGCTGGGAATCAGCGAAAGCTTGTACGTTTCTCCGCCGACGACCACCGTGTGCCCGGCGTTCGCGCCGCCTTGATATCGAACCACGATATCATGCTGTTCGGTCAGCAGATCGACGAGTTTTCCCTTCGCCTCGTCACCCCATTGCAAGCCAACGACACAAGTAGCCGACACGATTGCAACTTCCTTATTTCGGCGCAAAAACCAACGCCCCGCAAACCACGTAATGCGGATTTGGGGGCCCGTACACGACAGCCTCGTCCTACCGTGACCACTCGGTTACGGCAGGACCCAAACCTCGAAGTGTACCAGTCGACAAAAGCAACCGTCAAGCGCGGGCCGTTTCGCCCCTCTACAGAGCTACCTTCGGGCGGTTGCGGGAACGCTCTCAGAAAAGTATGATGTGGAATTTTAGTCGTCCGTTGGCACCACATTTCAGGGAGTTCGAATCATGTTGCGTAAGATCCTGGCTATCTGCTTCGTCGGTCTGTTCTGCTTGACCTTGGCGGTCGGCTGCAATCCTCCGGCGGGTGGCGAAGGCGCGCCCGCGGGCAGCACCTCGGCCGCTGCCGAGTGAGCCGCGCGTTCGGTCCGACCGAAGCCGACATAGATCTGAATCTGCGACAAACACCCTACCCTAAAAGGGGTAGGGTGTTTTCGTTTTCTCGCCCCTCCCCCTCGATCGGGCGATCTCGCCGAGTGCCGCGTACGCACGAGCCGGGCAGAAGCTTGTGACGCAGGCCGTGGGAAACTATCTTAAGAGCTACCAGTTCGACCACGGTCCGGTT
>CAYVVR010000442.1:0-3940 GCA_964454655.1 uncultured Planctomycetaceae bacterium
TATTACCGACAGGTGTTGCCCGACATCGAAACGTTGCCGCAACTCTTCCGTCGGGCGGGCTATTTCACCGCCGGATGCGGCAAAATCTTCCACGGTCACGACAGCGCCGACGATGCCGCCACGTGGGACCTGACCGCGGGCATCCGCACCACGCCCGAAGGACGTTGCAAGATCAAACGCAACCTCACCGACGGTCGCATCCGTTGGTGCTGGTGGGGAATGGCCGAAGGCGACGACGAAGACCAACCCGACGGTCAAATCGCTCGTTTCGGCACCGAATTTCTCGCCCATCGGCCTAAAGACAAGCCTTTCTTCCTTGCGCTGGGATTCCACAAACCGCACGATCCGTTCGTCGCGCCGAAAAAATATTTCGACCTGTACCCGCTCGAAGCAATCCGCGTGCATCGCGACCCCGACGACATGTCGCCCACGCTCGATGCCGCTTTGGGCGGTTGGAAACGAGAATTCGCCAAATTCACCGACCGCGAAAAACGGGAGTTTCTTCGCGCGTATTACGCCTGCACGAGCTTCACCGACGCCCAATGGGGCAAGGTGGCCGCCGAACTCGATCGACAAGATTTGTGGAAGAACACGATCGTCGTGTTCATCGCCGACCACGGCTACCACCTCGGCGAACGCGGATGGTGGAACAAGAACACGCTGTTCGAGTACTCCGCCCGCACGCCCTTGTTGGTGTGGAAGCCGGGGATGAAAGCCGCCGGACAGGCGTGTACGTCGATCGTCGAGTTCGTCGACATCTTTCCAACCTTGCAAGAACTGTGCAGGCTGCCCGAAACGGATCACGACCTGGACGGCCGAAGTTTCGCCGCCCTGCTCGACGATCCCACGCTACCGGGCAAAGAGGCGGCCTTTTCGCAGAACCCTCATCCCGGCTATTCGGTGCGTACCGATCGCTGGCGGTTGGTGCTGTGGAACGACGGTGCCGCCGGTATCGAGCTGTACGATCATCGGACCGATCCCGGCGAATGGCACAACCTGGCCGACGATCCGCAGTATCGCCCCCTCATCGAAACGCTGGCCGCTCCCTTGCACGTCATGTACGACAAGGGACCGCGACGGCCGCTCCCGGCCAAAACCAAGCCGCCGGCAAAGTAAGCCCCCGACGCCGACATCACCGCTGCCGCGGGCCGCACCGATCGGGTACGATGACGTAGAAAGGTCGAGACGCCCAAACGCCGCCTCGACGAACGCTGGTTCATCGATGTTGCCTCAATCGGCCGGTGCGCGCCATGAACGATTTTCACTCCGACGACAACACCCCCGTTGCACGACTTCGGCAGGCCGTGGCCGACTTTGCCCGGCAGCGTGATTGGGGCCGCTTCCACACGCCGAAGAATCTGGCAATGTCGCTGGCGATCGAAGCGGCCGAGCTGATGGAGCATTTCCAATGGCTCACGCCCGAACAATCCGACGCCGTCGCACGCGATGCCGCAAAGAAACAAGCCGTCGCAGAAGAGCTGGCCGATGTGCTTTGCTACGCGTTCGCCTTGGCCAATCGGCTGGAGATCGACGTCGCCTCGACCGTTGCGCACAAACTCGAGAAGAATGCCGAAAAATATCCGGTCGAAAAGTACCGCGGCTACTTCGGGCCGGATGATCCGGCCCTCGAATCGTAAGCGGCTGCCATGGCACCGCCGACTTTAGACAGCGGCATCGGCGACGGCACCGAGGCCCATTTTCACCTCGCTTGGGCAGAGAAACAGACGTCGATACCGCCGCCGATGTTCGCCCGATTCGTATTCAGACGGTCCGTCGGACCACGCGACGATCAAGCCACACCATGTTCGTTGAACCACTCGGTGTACGCCTTGTCGCTACCTTGGATGTGACTCTTCAGCCAGTTCGCCAGGAAATTCATCAATTCCAACGTGAGCGTCATTTTCCCGGCTTTGTACTGAGACTCAAAATCGGCGACCTTTCTCACGAATTCGGCATGCTGCAGTTTGTGTGACGCCGCCTTCGGATAGTTCAGCCGCTGAAAGTATTGCTCTTCCGTCTGGAAATGGGTTTTCGTGTAGTTGATCAGTTCCCCCAACACCGGGGCCACGACCTCATTGCCCTTTCGCTGCTTCATGGCATCGTGCAGCTTGTTGATTAAATCGATCAATTTGCGATGCTGCGAATCGATCTCGGCAACATTGACACTAAGCCCCGGATTCCAGCCGACCAGCGCCATTTTTTCTCTCCCAAAAAGACCACAGGAACCAACTACTAGACAACTCTAGTACATGGTTCGCCGTGCAATCGCGGCGTAGCGGGAGGGATTTTGGCGAAAACGGGCCAAATGGTCGGCGCTGGAAAACATGTATAACCGGCCGTCGTAGACGACGCAGTAGTCCGTAACGCCCGCGGTCGACTGTTGTCCGTCGAGAAACGCCACCGGATCCAATCCCGACAAAACCGGGGCGTACCGATCAGGATTGGCCAGGAATTTCTGCTGTTGTTCCGGTCCCGACATCAAGTAGGTTCGCCCGCGATGCTCGACGGCCCAACGCTCATCCCCGGGCACCCAACGTTCGTTTTCGACCAATTCGACCGGGCAATAGCCGTCCACACCGGGCGCCGTCGGCAAAATGACCGCCGATTGCTCGGCGACAGGTTGCGGACGCGGGAGAGCCTGTTCCGTCCACTCACGGACTGCCTGGGGTGCCGCCGCCTGAAAGCCCGTCGGCTGCGCGGGAGCGACCGACGGTTCCTCCGCCGGTGCGTTCCACGGAATGGGTTGAACTTCCGGTACCCATTGCGACGGACCCGCCGATTTGCGCACCGGAGCCTGCGTCAACGACGGATTCGGGCCGAGTCGCGGAACCCCCAAGCCGACGTCGATTCTGGGCTGCGAAGGCCCGAACGAGTCGGGAACCATCGCCTGCCCGAACGGAACCTGAAGCGGTGCCGCGGCCAACGGATCGTGCTCGGTAGGCGATCCATTCAACGCCGGAAGCACCGGTTCGGACGGCAATCGGCCCATCGGTTCACCGCTCGGCTGCGGTTGCATTTCGGGCTGGGCAGGTTCCGGCTTCGGCGGTGGACTAGGAACCGAGGGCGATGCCGGGGCAGGTTGCGATTCGACGGGCGCCGGTTGAGCGGCCGGAACGGCCGGCTCGAACTCGAACGGTGCAGGCTCATCGACCGCCGGCGTTACCGGTTCCGGAGACGGTTGTACCGAGGGCGCCGGATTTGCCGCCGGAGGGCTCGGCACTACCGGCGAAGCGGGAACTTCGGGCGGCGTCATCATCGAGTCGGGCAGCATCTGCGGACTCGGACGCGGCACGACGGGCTCGACTTCTTCTACCGGCAACTGCGGCGGAGGGCTTCCTTGCGGCCGCCGGATCGTCTCGGCACCGATCGCCTGCGGAAACGACGTATCCTTTCGCGTTTCGCCCGGCCAAGGACGCCACCGCGTCGGATAGTGCCCAAAGTAGTTGACGTTCGCGGCGCAATCGGGGCACCCGGCGACCACCTGACCGCCGACGATCGTTCCCCCGGAATGGACGTGCCAATGTCCGCCGGCGATAGCCGTCACCGGCAGGAACGTGATCACCAGCATGACCAGGCCGCCTACCCACATGTTTCGGCAGCTTACACGCCGAATGCGTGCTGTTCGCTGATTCCTGCCGTCTTTCATGGACCGGTTCCTCGTGGTACCAGGTGCTGACATCGATTCGATCTCCTGATGTTCCGTAGCAGCAAGACCACGTGCCTTACCGCCCGGGAAAACATGCCCGTCAATCGAGTGATCTTTTCATTTCGCGGGGTATACCCGACGCGTTTTCATGTCGCGACGGCGCCGACTGAAGGTTTTCCAACGACGCCGACGACCGATTTTTCGCAAGCGTCGCTCAAACCATCGTCAGAAGCCGCCCAAACCGCGATTGCTGTTGACGTACTTCACGTTGCGGATCGTCGAAGCGCCCAACGA
>CAYVVR010000443.1:0-3926 GCA_964454655.1 uncultured Planctomycetaceae bacterium
GTCGGTCGCCGGAATGTTCAATCGTCGCGGCTCGATCACGAACCGGGCCGTCTCACCGGGGCGGAAGATCAACGCCCCTTGCGGGGTGATGTGCAACCGGTCGCCGGGAATCCGCTGCACGTACAACCGATTGCCCGACTCGTCGAGCGGTTGCTGAAAGTCTTCTTGGTCGAGTCGGTCGAGGGCGATTTGCGCCGCGCTTGGGGGATTGGTGCCGTTGCGGGCGTCGATTTGCAACACGGCGCCGTTCGGGGCTTCGACTTCGAGATCGACCGCGTCGAACGCTCGGGGCGTGGGCGAAAGGACGATCAGCCGCCCGTTCTGGAGCGTCATCGACCCGGGCTCGTCGGGTTCGGTGCCCAGCGGCTGAAACGAAACGACGCGTCCCCCGTCGATGGAGACGGTCAGTTGCCAGGCCGTCGGCGTGCCGCCGCCCCACGACAATCGCACCCCGCGTCGATCGGCCTGCGCCGTCGAGGCCGTCGCCCAGGCGACCAGCACCGCTGCCAGCGCGCAGAGCAGGCGCCTCCGGGATCGGGCACCGTCCTTGGTGCTGGCGATCCCTCGATGCTGTTCCGTTCTCGGACGTCCTTGTCCAAGCATCGAGTCGCTTTCGCCGTAATGAGTCGACTACCGCCGATCGAACGACGACCGGCCGGGCGCACGTCGGCACGCACCGGAAAACGGTCCGGCGCACGGATTCGGCGCCGGGCATTATATCGCAGAGGCTTCAAACGAACCTAGACCGATTGTTTGTGAAACCAGAAAGTCTAGAAAAAACGGGCAAACGGCACTCGGCGTGGAGTACCGTTTGCCCGTCGTGATCAGGCGGCATCGGGCCGCAAACACGCTCGGTTCATTCCGCCGGACGATACTCGGCGGCGAATTTCTTCACGTGCGGTTCGCCTTTCAAGAAGCCCAGCGACGCCAAGAACCGATCGGCGGCTTCGACCGTCGCGATGAAGTAGCGGTTGTCGGCCTTCCCGAGGTTGAAGAAGCCGTGCTTCTGGCCTTCCCAGGTCATCAGCTCGCAGCGGTTGCCGGCGGCGACCATCGCTTGCTGGAACTGCTGGGCACCCGGGAGGAAGGGATCGTTCGTACCGAAAAACATGATGCTCGGGGGCAAGCCCTTGCGGATGTGCGTGTCGGCACGAATCTCGGCCGGGAAGCGTTCCTCGGTCACCGAGTACGCCTTGTCGGTGCCCAAGTACGCCGGGTTGAACAGCACCATCGCGTTGGGGACGGCGGAGACGTCTTGCGGATCTTGCGGGTCGTTGCAGCCGGGAACGAGGGCGCAACACACAGCCAAGTTTCCGCCCGCCGAACCGCCCGAGGTCACGATCCGCTGCGGATCGACGCCCAGCTTTTCGGCGTGCGTGCGAATCCATCGGACGGCCGACTTGCCGTCGGCGATCGCATCGGCGGGCATCGTACCGTGTCGCGAATGGACCCGATAATCGACGGTGACCGCCACCATGCCGCGCTCGGCAAAGTATCGGCATTGCGGGGCGAATTGGTTCGGCGTTCCGCCGTTGTAGCCGCCGCCGAAGAAGAACACGATCGCCGGACGCTTGTCGCCGGGTTTGAGATCGTCGGGCCGATACACGTACAGCCGCAAGGCGACGTCGCCGACCGTCTTGTACACGAAGCTCTCATCGAAGCCGTCGGGCGCCGGAGCCTGTTTGGACGCGGCTTCGTCGTTGTTCGCTTTCGCTTTTTGCCGGGCCTTCTGCGCAGCGGCAGGCGAGGCGAGAAGCACGCCGAACACGAGAACCACAGAAAGGATGGTGATCGTCGGGGGGAATCGACGCATAGGGGAACCTCCACGCTTGCGAAACAGAGACACACGAAACGACAATGGTCGCAACAACCCCCGAAGCTGCACTTCTTTGTATCGTACACCAAAAAAAGCGTCACGGGGCAAACATTTTCCCTGGAGGTCGGTCGTATGCCTTTTTCGCCTTGCCGAAAAACGAGATGCCTGGTTGCCGCCTGGGGGCTCGTTTTCGCCTTGTTCGCCGCACCGGCGACCTCTGCAACGGCGACGGCCGCGGGCCCGTGGTGCGACTTCGATGCAAAAACGATCCGCTTAGGCTGGGACCGATGGTCGGTCATCTTCGACGCGACGACCGGTGCCGTGCGGGAAATTCGGCAGCGCGATGCCGAAGCCCCAATTTTGACGGGCGAACCCGACTTGTGGACGATCGAGCGGCGCGACGGTTCGATCGTTCGTGCCTCGGAAGGCCGCTTGCGAACGACCTGGGACGAGACCCGCGGAATGTTGCAGCTCGACTTTACGCACGAGGCCGCCGACGTGCATCTTGCATGTCGCGCGCTGCCGGAAGGCCCGCTCTTCTCGGCGGTCGTGGCGATGAAGCAAGGTACGGCCTTGGCGTGGAACTTTCCAAGCGGACTCGAATTCGACGTGCCGGCCGTCGAGGAATTCATCTTTCCCGACAACATCGGAGTGGCCTTTACGCGGCACTTTTTCGAGCCGGGCGGGGCGGGTGTCGAACGCCGTCCGCTGCACGGAGAAGGCTACCGCCTCGTGGCCGATCGGCGCTGCGCGATTCGTCCCGAGGATGATCCGCCGAAACGCCTGACACCGGGCAAAGATGCAGCGCTTCTGCCGGGATGGTTTCGCAACGAGATCGCCTCGCGTGCGTACGAGGTGACCGCCGATCGACCGACGACCGACCCCGGCTTGGCGTTTTCGCTGTTGGAGACGGAAAACGGCCCTTGGTTGGAGGCCGACCGCTTGGGCGGACGCGGCTTGTTCGTCCGCTACGGCGGAAGAATGATCGCCCAAGACGGCTCGCTCACGCGGCTTCAAGCCGCGGGGGTGATCGCCGTTCTCGAGGCAGCCTTTCGTGGTGCCTTCGATGCAAAGGAAACATCGGCCGACGACGCGCTGCGCTTGTCGCGCGGTCGCGAAAACACGCGCATCGCGGTGCTCGTCGGTCGCGCGTCGGGGCGGCCGGGCATCCGCCGCAGCCCGTTGCCGGGCATGCTGCACGCGTGGCTCGAGCGGCTTCCGTGGGTGCGCGATGCCCGCATCGAGATCGTCACATTGCGCACCGCCGACGAATTGCGCGAGGCACTTTCGGCGGATCGCCCTCCGGCGGCAATCGTGAATACGCAGGCCGAGTGCTTTCCTGCCGAATCGTCCACACAAGCCGAAGCGATGCTCGAGGCGATTCGGTCGTACGTGCGACGCGGCGGATTGTGGTTCGAGGCGGGCGGAGGCTATCCCTTCTATTACGCCATCGTGCCGGCGCGCGACATGAAATTCGCTTCGGCCAATCGGCACTTTTGCGATTTCGCGGCGCTCGACTCGAAACACGGCACGTGGTCGCTGTTCGGCGTGCAGTCGCCCGAGGCGATCTATCGCGCACCGACGGTCGAAATCGCCGCGTTCGATCGCGACGGGCGGCGGTTCGGCCGCGTGCGGCACGCGTTTCAAGTGTACATTCCCGAGGGAAATTCGGCCGAAGTGCCGACGTTGCAAATGACCGTCGCTATTCCGCACCGAAAGGCACTGTTGCGTTACGGCGAGGCGAACGCCTACACGCGCACGCTCAAAGAAAAAGTGTCGCCGCAATTGTTTACGCAATTGCAACGCAGCATCTTGCTGAAGGTGACTACCGGCAGCCTGCGGCGTTCGGCGGAATTGAGCGGCGAGTTGCCCGGGCCGGTGATCTTCCATATCGCCGAGTATCTGCACGGCGGATTCGATCGGCAGTATCCCGACCATTTGCCGCCGAATCCGAAGGTGGGCACGGCCGAAGACCTGCGGCTTCTGATCGAAGCCGTCCGGCGGAACGGCCACCTGTTCATGCCGTACACGAATCCGACGTGGTGGTGCGTCCATCCGAAGGGGCCGACGTTCGAACGGTACGGCGATGTCGTGTTGGCTCGCGACCTGG
>CAYVVR010000444.1:0-1925 GCA_964454655.1 uncultured Planctomycetaceae bacterium
ACTATCACTATCACGGTGCCAATCGCTTGGGAGCGAATTCGCTGTTGTCGTGCATCTTCTCGGGGCTGATGGTATCTCCCAGTATCGGTGTGTTGATCGAGAATCTCGAGAACGGTGATCATCGTGACGTGCCTTCGTCGCTGTACGAAACCGTTCAGAAAGAGCATCAACGGCGGTTCGACGAGATGCTCGCACGAGGCGGAGAAGGTGAGAATCCGTACCAGGTGCACCGCGAGTTGGGCGAGGTCATGACGCGAGCGGCTACCGTGGTGCGCCATAACGACGAGCTCGACGCGGCATACGCCACGGTTTGCGAGCTGGAGGAACGGGCCCGTCGGGCGGGAATCTCCGATACCTCGACGTGGACGAACCAAAATGTCGTATTCGCTCGGGCCTTGGTCGATATGTTTCCGTTGGCCAAGACGATTCTCAAGGGCGCTCGTTTGCGGGATGAATGCCGCGGAGCCCACTACAAGCCCGAATTCGCGATGCCCGAAATCCACACCGACGATCCGGCCGAAGCCCGTCGCCAGGCCGAGGCGTGGTGCGATCGCTTCGAAGAAAACAATCGTCGCTGGCTCAAGTCGACGATCGCCGTGTTGAACAGCGATGGTGACCCCGAAATTTCTTACGAAGAAGTGGACACCTCGCTGATTCCGCCTCGGCCGCGTTTGTACGGCTTGGTCGGTGCCGAAGTGATCGAGGAAGTTTGGCAAGAGCGTCAAACCGCACGAGAAAGCGAAAACCGGCAAGATTAAGCCGTGGCTGACGACGCCGTAAGGTCCAGTGTCCCCGTCCAGACAACGATTCGATCCTTGCTGCGGGTTGTTTGAGCATGTCTAACGAAAAGCAATCGCCATCACTCGGTTCGATGCCGAAGGATTTCATCGTCGAAGTCCGGCGTCAAGACGGTCCTCGTCAAGGCGGCTATCGGCAACGCTTCCGCGTGCCTTACGAACGCGACATGAACGTTATCAGCGTTCTGCAAAAGATCGCTTCGATGGGGCGCGATATCGACGGCAAGGCGACGCCGCCGGTCGCCTGGGAATGCAATTGTCTGGAGGAGATTTGCGGGGCGTGCACGATGGTCATCAACGGGCGCGTCCGGCAGGCCTGCACGGCCTTGGTCGATCAGCTTTTGACCGAAGGCGATGTGATTCGCTTGGAACCGATGTCGAAATTCCCGGTGATTCGCGACCTCGTTGTTGATCGTTCACGAATCTTCGGCATGCTCAAGCGGATCCAGGCGTGGGTACCGGTCGACAGCTACCTCGACATGGGCCCCGGCCCTCGGCAGCCGCAGGAACAACAAGAGCTTGCATACATGCTCAGCAAGTGCATGAGCTGCGGATGTTGCATGGAGGCCTGTCCCCAGTTTTTGAAGATCGAGTTGATTCGCCGACCGGGCGAGTCGGAAGACGAGTTCCGACGGCGCGAAGCGGAAGAGTGCAGTCGTGCCTTCATCGGTGCCGCGGGCGTAGCCCAAATCGACTTGTTCAATACGAACCCCATCGGAGCGATGAACAAGCGAGGCCGACTCGACGTGTTGATCGGCGAAGGGGGAATTCAAAACTGCGGTAATGCGCAGAATTGCGTGAAGGTTTGTCCCAAAGAAATTCCTCTTACGCATTCCATCGGTCGCATGGGGCGAGCCGCGACCATTCACATGTTGCGCAACTGGTTCGATCGCTGATTCCTTTCGGGCAATCGAAGCACGATCGCCAGCGTGGGTGATTACCCTCACTCGTCGATTTCCAGTTGCGGTTCTTCGTTGAGCGAAACGGCTGTTTTCGCCAGTCGCTTACGGATTGCATCCACTGTTGCCGGGTGAAGTGACTCCCGGGGGCCGACGACCGCGGCTGCCGCTGCCCGCAAGATCACGCCGCGCTCGACCGGTGTCGAGAATACGGTCTGCGAAAGTTGGA
>CAYVVR010000444.1:1935-3925 GCA_964454655.1 uncultured Planctomycetaceae bacterium
AATCGCCACGTTTCGGGAGTCTCTTCCGAAAGCGGACCGCCGGCGAGTTCAGTGGGGAATTCCTGCGTTCCCACGTGGCCGAACAAGACGGCGTCTGAACTGTCGGCCAGATCGAACAAAAGAAAATGGGGCGGGGGGAGAACGATCTTCGGTAGGGCACCGTCTTCCCGGGGTTGCGGCAATCGACAGACCGCCAGCACCGCCTCTTCCGTCCCGGTGGGCTGATGGAAGCTGGCCGACGCGCAAGCAGTACTGCAAAGATCGATTCGGCCGCTGCACGAGGATGCATCGGTCGTGTACGAAAGCATCGTCAGGCACAAAAAGCCTTCGTCGGGTAGATTCCAGCCCTCCGGGCGCGCGATGCGACAAGCGTATTCGAGCCGTCCGGGCCAATCGGGCGAGTTCGATACGAAGGAGGCAACCAGGCACGTACCTCGTACGTAGGCGTCGTCGAGCGAAAGTTCGGCCGGTGGGCACAAGGCGTGCACGAAAAGACCGGGATCGGAACGGGCGGATTCATCTTCGCGCAATACGGCCAGCCCGCGTTTGGGATGCTGCAAATCGGCCACGATTCGATAAGCCCCGGTCGCGTAGGTGAATTGATCGGCGTTGTTGCGGGTCCAAGTGCGATTGCCCATCGGTGTTTCCCCGTTCGTTGAGACGATTCCAGATACGGAATCAAACCGTCGAGACGCCCCGTGTTTGATTCCGATCGTTTTGTCATTTTCCATGCGGATCGTTCACCCCGGGGCGGACACTTCGGCGACGCTTCGATCGACCTAGAAATTCTGCGTGTTCGATGAATGAGAAACAAGGCGGGGTGTTGTCGCCGCGATGCATCGTCCAGAATTTGTCACGGTCGATTGCCGCGAGCCCCGGAAAGCCCACGTGGTGACAAAAAAACCCCGCCGCTCGCAGGCTGGGCGAAACGGCGGGGCCGGAACAGAGAAGAGGCCGATCTGCTTGCGTACCAAAATCATGAATAATAACGAAAGCTACCGACCCGATCGGGCGGCGGGCCAACTCCTCATTTATTCGATGATATCAGCCGGTCGGCATTTGTCCAGACTTTTGTCTCAAATTGGCCCCCGATTCGGCGTAGTCGTCGAGAAACCCCACAGCGGGGAGCGGCTTCATCGGTTGTCGGTTGCGGTCCGGTCGGTGCGTCTCGCCGAAGTGCTCGCAGGGGGTATAATCAAGGTTTCTGATCGCGTGGCGATCGGCAATGAAAAGCGTAACGAGCGTGCCGCAACGGTTCGTTAGTGATTTGCTTCTGATTGCCAAATATTGTCGATTGTCGACAAGCCGGTGTTGCGGAATCGTCGGATGCTTTGCAGCGAGCGGGGGCGACAATCGCCAACGGAGACAGGAACCGAATTTTGCTAGACGTCGGAACGGGCACGGCCCCGAGCCAATTGGCGGGGTTGTCGTACCGATCGGCGAGGACAGGACTGACGATGCACGGTGAACACGTTCGTGTCGATGCTGACGATGTGCAGCAATTCATGGAGGTTTGCGAGAGGGCGCTTTGGGCCGGAGGCGCGGTACTCCGGGCGAGGCTCGGAAAGGCCGCGGTTTCAGAAAAAGGGACGGCCGATTTGGTGACCGAGGCCGATTATCGTTCGCAGGCGGCCGTTTTCGCCGTCTTGCACTCGGCTTTTCCCGACCACGACGTCGTCGGTGAAGAATCGGCCTCCGGCGTCGACGCGGGCGAATATGCGGGAGATCGACCTTTGGGGCGGCAATCCGGCAGCGAGTTTCGTTGGATCGTCGATCCGTTGGACGGCACGACGAACTTCGTTCACCAAGTGCCCTTTTTCAGCGTGGCCTTGGCACTGGAACACCGCGGCACGCTCATTGCCGCGGGAGTGTACGATCCGATTGCCGACGAATGTTTCCTCGCCGGCCGAGGGCGCGGCGCATTCTTGAACGGAAAACCGATTCGTACCAGCGGCGTGACGACGTTGCGCGATTCGTTGGCGGCGTTAGG
>CAYVVR010000445.1:0-3914 GCA_964454655.1 uncultured Planctomycetaceae bacterium
ACCGATAACAATGTTCTGCACAAGCGAGAACGGCAACGAGAGTTGCTTTCGACGGCGGAGGCGTTTCGTCGGATGGCTGGTGGTACTGATCGTGTGCTGGGGAACCTCGGGCGCGGCGGCTGATGAAGGTCTTGCGCCGAAGACGACCGAGGGGGAATCGCCCGACGTCAAGCGTGTTCTTTTGGTGACGGGCGAAGATTATCCCGGGCACAAATGGAAAGAAACGACACCCGTCTTGGCAAAGGCGATCGGCGGCGACGAGCGGTTGCAAGTTGAAATCGCGTGGGAAACGACCGCCTTAACGCGAGACGATTTGGCCGAATACGACGGCATCGTGCTGCATTTCAAGAATTACGATCCGAACGTGCCGGGGCCCAAAGCCCGGAAAAACCTGGAGCGATTCGTTGCCGATGGAGGCGGTTTGGTGCTCGTCCATTTCGCCTGCGGGGCCTTTCAAGAGTGGCCCGAATTCGAGCGACTGGCGGGACGCGTGTGGGATCCGAAGTTACGAGGACACGATCCTCATGGGCCGTTTACCGTCCACATCGTCGACCATGCTCATCCGATCACGCATGCCATGGAAGATTTCGAAACGGTCGACGAACTATACACCTGTCTGGCGGGAAAGACGCCGATTCGTGTTTTGGCTAACGCAACGTCGAAGGTCGACGGGAAGGCGTATCCGATGGCCTTCGTGCTCGAATACGGAAAGGGACGCGTGTTCCACTCGCCCTTGGGGCACGACGTGAAGGCTCTGTCGGTCCCCGAGGTGGCGGCGTTGTTTCGGCGCGGAACGGCGTGGTCGGTCGGTCTCGATCCCCAATAGGCAATTCGGCACGGCGGTGTGGATGCCGTCTTCGATACGGTTCAACAAACTCAGCGGGGTGAAAACATGAAGATCGGATTTCACACAGACGCATTCAACTCTTCGTACTGGAACTTCGAGAAATGCCTTCAGTGGGCACAGGAACACGACGTCCACTTCATCGAATGCGGGGTCATCGACGGCGTGAGCTGGATTCACGGGTTGGGTTATCAGCCCCATGTGGCGCTGTACGAAGATCCCGTGCTTTTGCGGCGAAAGATGGAATCGTACGGCGTGCGTTTCTCGCAGATCGATGCCGCGTTTCCGCTGTCGGGTAAGGACGGGCCGTTGTACGGTGTGCCGTACGTGCTGAAGGCGATTCCGTGGGCGAAATTGGCCGGTTGCCCGCGCGTGGCGACCACCGACGGATTGCACAAGCCGCCGGGATTGGACGACGATGAGGCCATGGCGTTGATGAAACGCAGTTACGAGCAAATTGTGGAAACGGCCGAAGCGTACGAGATCACCGTCAACATCGAGGTTCACGGTTATTTCACGACCAACCCGGACCGTCTCGCCGAGATGCTCGAATTCGTCGATTCGCCGTATTTGCAGCTCAATCTCGACACCGGCAACTCGTTCATCGCCGGGCAGGAACCGGTGGCGTTCGCCGAGCGTTTCAAGGACCGCGTAAACCACGTTCACGTCAAGGATGTGAGCGAGTCGCTGGCGGCGGCGGTCCGCGGAGAAGAAACCGGAATCGCGGTCAGTCATTGTTCGATCGGCGACGGCGTCAACGCCGCAAACATTCGCCGCGTGTTGGAAATATTACGCGACCACGGATACCAAGGTGTCCTCAGCATGGAGTGCGAAGGGGCGGGCGGCCCCATGATCGAGAAATCGCTCGATTGGCTTCGCAATGTGCTGGCCGAATTGGGGATTCCCGAAGAGAAGGAATAGGCCGTCGCGTACACGTCGCTTTGAGTACAGTCGTCCCGTTTCCTCCTTGTTCGTCCTTCCTACCTGGAGATCTGCCATGTCGAAGAATCCTGCCGAAAGTAAAGGCTCGTCCGGTGTTGATCGTCGCGAGTTCCTCCGGACCGGGGCGCGTGCGGGTGCGGTCGGGGCCGGAATCGTCGCCGGTCTGTCGTTGAATCGCAGCGTTCACGCCCAAGGGAGCGATATCATCCGAATCGGTATGATCGGATGCGGTTCCCGTTGCTCGGGGGCCGCCGTCCAAGCATTGAGTACCGGCGATGACGTTCGGCTCGTCGCCATGTGCGATGTGTTTCCCGAACGCCTCGAGGCGTCGCTGACGAACATTCGCAAGGTTAAGCCCGACCAAGTGGCCGTCGATAACGATCACAAGTTCACGAGCTTCGACGGGTATCGGCACGTTATCGAAGCAAGCGACGTGGTGCTGATCGCGTGCGCCTCGAAGTTCCATCCCATGTATGCCGAAGCGGCGATTCAGGCGGGCAAGCACGTGTTCGTCGAAAAGCCGCACGGTATCGATCCGGTGGGTGTTCGGCGGATGGCCAAAGTGTGCGAGCTTGCCAAGGAAAAGGGCTTGAGCATTCAGTCCGGCTTGCAAAGCCGCTACAGCCTGGCCTGGCAGGAAACGATGAAACGCATCCACGACGGGATCATCGGCGACATCGTGGCCACCCAGTCGATGTTTCTGCGCGGACCGTATCGTGTTTACGATCGTGATCCGCGACTCACCGAAGTCCAATACCACTTTTACAACTGGTATCACTTCTGTTGGCTGTCGGGCGACGATGTTCCGCAGTCGCTCGTCCACAATATGGATCGCATGACGTGGGCGCTACAGGGAGAAACGCCGAAGTGGTGCTTCTCGTTGGCCGGTCGGGCGACTTCGTTCGGTACCAAGTACGGCGACATGTTCGATCATCACACCGTCGTCTACGAGTACGAAAGCGGCGCACGGGTGTACGCCATGTGCCGGACGCAGAACGGCACCTACGGTAACAGCAGCGACATCATCATGGGAACCAAGGGAGTGTGCTACCTCGGCCGAAGTCGGATCGAAGGCGAAACGAACTGGCAGTACTCGGGACCGGGGAACAACCCGTATCAGACGGAGCACGACGTCTTGTTCGATGCCATCCGCAAGAACGAGCCGATCAACGCCGGCGATTACATGGCCAAGAGCACGATGGTAACCGTCTTGGGACAGTTGGCCGCCTACACCGGCAAACCGATGACCTACGCGGAAGTCGAACAACTCGACTTCGAATACAAACCGTCGCCCGAGGAGGCCAGCTTCGAAGTCGATCCGCCTACGCTGCCGGGGCCCGATGGAAATTACCCGTTGCCGATTCCGGGGGTTACCAATCTGGATTGGTTGGCCGGTCCCCGACGGCCGGCCGGCTGAGGCGGCGACGTCGTTCGGCGTCCCGTCGATTACCGTTCTCAGTGTTCGAAATCGAAAAAGCCGGGCGTATCGTGCGCCCGGCTTTGTTCGTGGAACCAAAGCCCAGTGGTGCCCCGCCCTGCCCTGCCGGTGCCGGTTTGAGTAGAATCGACACCTGTTCCGCAGGTGGAAGTTCACGGTCGCTTCGTCGGAAAAGCGAGTGAGATTCCGCCCGGCAAGTCGCCGAAAGCCGCGGCATTGGCAAGAGAATGAGGAGCCGTCGGACATATGTCGTATGCCTCCGATTTGTTCAAAGGTATCAGTCTCAGCTACGATCCGATCCACGGCTACATCCGCTTTACGGCTAACTCGGGTGTGCCGGAGGGGGAGACCGCCGAACAGCAACTCATCGATCATCCGTGGGTTCAACGCTTGCGGCACATTCATCAGCTCCAAACGGCGTGGTGGGTGTTTCCGTCGGCCGAGCACACGCGGTTTCAGCACGTGTTGGGGGCGATGCACCTCGCGAGCCGGGCGGTCGATTGCCTGTATGAGTCGCTGGCCAAGGCCGTTTCCGATTGCCCCAGTCGCGGCTACGTCGAGTCGTTGATGCGCATGGCGGCGTTGTTGCACGACGTGGGACACGGTCCGTTCGGCCACTTTTTCGATCGGCACTACCTTGCGCGTTACGGGTTGACGCACGAAACGCTCGGGGCGGAAATCATTCGGCGA
>CAYVVR010000446.1:0-3894 GCA_964454655.1 uncultured Planctomycetaceae bacterium
TGGAAAGGAAGCAATGGAGGTGGACAAGCGTACGGAGTAGAGCGGCTTCAATGGGGCCACGGCTTTCTAGCCGTGGAAAGGCTTGCTTCGCAACTCCTACGCAAACAACGACTTAAAACGCCGTTTGCGAGACCTCCCGCCAACGAACGCTCGTCTACCGCCCCCCGAATGGGCCTAGTTCCCTAAGTCCCTGTTGCCAAAGAACTTACGATTGCGAGAGCTCCCGGGGAAATCGAGCGCACCGGACCGCTCGCAAATCGTCCAGACGCCTTTGATTATATCGACGAACACGACCGTGACAACTCTTTGAAAACAGCCGACCGCGAATAGCCCCCCAATCGGACGATCCATTCGCGTCGCCCATCGCGCCGAACCAAAATCGCCCGCCGACGACGCGGTAACGCGCGGTCGTACATCGTGCTTGGTCTGCGAAGATTGGTCGGAGTCTTTTTGCCTGCCGGGGCGGGCTGCTATCGGCGATCGTCCGCACGAAGTGACGGAAGCGCCGCCGGGTCGTCCGAGCAATCGTCGCGATACGTCGACAGGTTCGCCCGTCGTACGCGGTCGCGATCGAGCTTTCTCACTTTGCGGTCGTAGGTGTAAAGACCGTTCATCTCGTTTTCGACGTCGGTCCACTGGGTGTACACGGCGGCAGATAGTCCTTGTCGCTTGTATTCCAACAACTGCGTGATGAACGCTTCGTATTCGGCGGTCGCCTTTTCGAGGTTCTCGTAGTTGAAATGGACCCACGGACCGTCGGCATCCCACACGTGGCCTTCGGCCAGGTAGCCGATCGCCCCGTATTCGCCGAGCACCGCGGCCCGATCGTCGATCACCGCGACCGGCCCCGGCGGGCGATAGTGATGGATATCGCGGACGTGCCCGGCCTGATAGTCGACTTTTCGCTTTCCGGCGGTGAAGCCGCTGTTCGTGTTCACCAGCCGCGTGGGATCGAGGTCCATCACCTTGCGGGTCATGCGGTAGGGATCGTAAAGGCCCCAGTGCTCGTTGAACACGACCCACATGATGATCGACGGATGGTTGCCGTGCGTGCGGATCATCCGTTCCAATTCGAGCTCGAACTGCACGCGGTCGTCGTATTCGCGTTCGCCGAAGGTGCCGGGCATGTCTTGCCACACGAGGACGCCCAACTTGTCGCACCAATAGTACCAGCGACGCGGTTCGACCTTGATGTGCTTGCGGATCATGTTGAAGCCGAAGTCCTTGATGCCTTCGATGTCCCAGCGCATGGCCTCGTCGCTGGGCGGCGTGTGCAGGCCGTCGGGCCAAAAGCCTTGATCCAGCGGCCCCATTTGAAACACGAACCGGCCGTTGAGGACGATCTTGGGAACGCCGTCGATCGTCTCGATACCGATGTCGCGCATGCCGAAGTAGGTTTCGACGCGATCGACCGGCTTTCCGTCTTGGAGGACGACGATTTCGGCGTCGTACAAAAACGGTCGGTCCGGCGTCCACGGCTTAGGCTGCGGAATCGATAGCGTCAGTTTCTTGTCGGCGCGGGTTTCGCCCCGGGCGACCGTCGCCGTGCCGTCTCGCACGACGACGCGGTAGGTCAGGTCGGGTTCCCGTCCGGAAATGCCGCACGAAAACGTGACCGTCTTTTCCGCCAGGCGGGGCGTGATCGCCAAGTCGGCAAGATGCACCGGATCGACCGGCTCCAACCACACGGTCTGCCAGATGCCCGAGCTGGGCGTGTACGAGAAGCCTTGCGGGTCGTCGAACTTGCCGTTGCTTTGTTTCCCGCGGGCGATGGGGCGGTCGCTGCCGGGATCGTACACGTACACGAGCAACTCGTGCGTATCGCGGTCGGCGAGGTCGTCGGTGATGTCGATGGAAAACGGATCGTACCCGCCGCGATGGCCGCCCGCATATTCGCCGTCGACGAACACGGCACATTCCCAATCGACGGCCTCGAAATTCAAGAGAATGCGTTTTCCTGTCCACGTTTCGGGAACGCGGAAGGTGCGTCGATACCACGCCCTGCCCTGCGGATGGAATTTGCGGATCCCCGACAGCGCCGATTCCCACGGAAACGGGACGAGGATTCGCCCTTCGAGATCGCGTCCGAAGGGGATGTCGTCGGGGCGTTTTGCTTCGTCGATGAACTCGAACTGCCACAGCCCGTTGAGATTCGCCCACTCGCCGCGGACCATCATCGGCCGCGGATACTCGGGCCACACGTGTTCGGGGTCGAGGCGTTCGCCCCACGGGGTCATCAACGGGCACGGGGCGGGTTTCCAATCGGCGGCAGAAACGGCACGCGGCCGTCCGACGATCGGACACGAGAACACGCTCCACACGACCACGGCGCACAAGGCCGCCGTGCAACGGCTACGCAGATGCATTTCAAACTCCCGGCAACGAAGCCGATGTGCCGCAGCGGCTCACGCGAGCGGCGGCGAACACATCATCCCTATCCCCAGGCTTTCAGTGTTTTCGGCCGTGTCGACGTCGTCAATCGCGATGCGCAATATCGATATTTTTCTGCGCAGAAACGGCGTTGTGCCGAGGGTTCGGCGCGGCGCCGATGATCGCGCGACGGCCGCGACGAGGCTCATTCGCCGGCGAGATATTCGGCCGCGGTGCGGGCGATGTCGGCTTCTTGCCCCGGCACGCTGCCGCTCCAGACGGCGCGAATCGTGCCGGTCGGATCGATCAACACGGCAGAGGGCAAGACGACTTGCGTTCCTTCCTGCATGCCGGCGGCGGCCGCCAGCGCACGCCGCGTGGTGCCGTCGCGATCTTCGTAGCACGGTGCCGAGATGTGCCGCCGGTGGAGCAAACGTTCGATGCGACGGGCGGATTGGTCGCCTTCGCGCCCGGGCAAGGGACACACCACCGGCACGAAGCGAAGACGATCTGAAGCGACTTGCGATTGCAAGGCCGCGTCGAGTTTCGCCAGATCGTCGACCGCCGTATCGGCCCAGTCGGCCCAAAAGAAGAGCAGCGTCCACGTTCCGCGAAGCGATTCGGTGTCGAGCGGCGGCGCATCTTCGGGAACCACCGCCGTCAACGCGCAGGCGGGCAACACGGCTCCGACCGCCGGATGTTGCCGCGGATCGGCCGTGCCGAAAAGCCGATACCGAAACACGAGAAAGACCAACCCGACGAAAGCGGCCACGATGAGGGCATCGGCCCATTTCGGCCAGTCGCGACGTTCCCAAAGAATCGCCTTGATGCGTTCGAAAAGCGACGCGTGCGAGGGCGTGCGGGCGGAGGTGTCCGAGGTGTCGTCCACGCGGTAGTTCTCCGGTCGAGGTTCGTTCGGGCAGACGTTCGCGACGGGGGATGGATTCATCTTATAATAGTGCATTCCGCCGGAAAAAACGGCCTTTGCACCGCCGTGTTTTATTTCTTCCTACCGAAAGCCGCATGTCGCCGGTCGTGTTTCGTCGCACCTTTTGGGTTGGGTTGTTGCTCGCCGGTCTCGTGCCGATCGGCGTCGAGGGGGGCGGTCCGCCAGGGGACGGACGCGACGCGGCGTGGAACTTGCCGCCCGATGTGCGTCTCGACCGCACCCCCGACGCGCAAGCACGTTACGACGAACCCTCGGCCGTTGCGTTCGACGGTGAGACGCTCGTCGTCGCCTTCCGGCACGGCAAGCGACTCGTAAAACTGTCGCGTGACGGACGCGTGCGGGCGTCGCTCGATTTGCCCGCCCCGCCGGAGGACGTGATCGTTCGCGCGGATGTGCGTCGGGCGGTCGTCGCGTGTAGCGCACCGCAAAGCCGGTTGATCGAAATCGACTTGGAGCGGTTTTCGATCGTGCGCGAAACCGCCGTCGGGCACACGGCCGTCGCCGTGTGTTATTCGCCCCGGCACGACGCCTATTTCGTCGCGAATCGCTTCGACGGCGACGTGTCGGTCGTCGAC
>CAYVVR010000447.1:0-3886 GCA_964454655.1 uncultured Planctomycetaceae bacterium
TGCGGCAGTTTGAGTTTCACCCTGCCCGCGTTCTTGATCACGTTGTTCTTGGCGATCGGATACGTCCGCTACGGCAGCCTGCCGTCGATCGCCCCGTGGCTGGCCGGAATCAAGCCCGCCGTGTTGGCGGTCATTCTCGTCGCCGTCGTTCGCCTCGGACGCAAGGCGTTCGACACGCGCCGCAAGCAGATTTTGGCCGTTTGCGTCGTCGCCGTTTCGCTGGCCGGATTGAACGAGTTTTATACCGTCGTCGCAGGAACCCTATTGGGCCTGCTCATCGTCAAACCGTCTCGCAAAGCCGATGCGACCGACAGTGACGGTTCGAAAACGCCGACCGACGTACCGCCGCGAGAAACGCCCGAAGTCGACTCCGACGGACGCGCTTTGGCCTGGATTCCACCGCTGGCGGTCGGCACCCTGGGCTCAACGGCGATCGGCTTGTGGTCGATGTTCCTCTTTTTCATGCAAGTGGGCTGCCTGATGTACGGCAGCGGCTACGTGCTGTTGGCCTATTTCGATCGCGGCTTGGTCGTGCCCGGTATCGTCGCTCGCGAACAACTACTGGACGCGGTGGCGGCCGGCCAGATGACGCCCGGCCCGTTGCTGACGACCGCGACATTCTTGGGCTATTTACTCCACGGAGCGCCGGGAGCCGCGTTGGCAACTTTGGGATTGTTGCTGCCCGGGGTAGCGCTTGTCGCAATCATCAATCCGTGGGTGAGCCGGCTTCGAAGGTCTCCGTGGGCGGGCCGTTTTCTCGATACGATCACGGTCGCCTCGATTGCCTTGATGGCCACCGTGGGCATTCGGTTGTCGGCGGCCACCCTCACAAGCGTCCCGGCGGTCGTCCTGACGACGGCGGCGATCGCCGTCCACGTGCGGTGGAAGGTCTCCCCGCTTTGGATCGTCTTGGGCGGTGCCGTGTGCGGCTACCTTCCCTCGACGCTCGGCTGGTGGGGTTGAACGGCCCGTACCTGCAACCGCGTTGACGCCCGATCTGCCCGCAGCTACGCTGAGCCTTGGGGAGAGCTGAGGTGCCGGTGCCGCGATTTCCCGCGGTTTACTCGCAGGCCGAACGAAATTGGCATACGGTTGATTGCATGGCCGACGGCGTCGTCTTCAACATCCAGCGGTATTGCCTGGACGACGGTCCCGGAATTCGAACGACCGTCTTCCTGAAAGGCTGCCCTTTGCGCTGCGCGTGGTGCCACAATCCCGAAAGCCAATCGTTCATCCGGGAAATCTTCTTTCGACCGCAACGCTGCATTCGGTGCGGCGAATGCATCTCGGTGTGCCCGGAACAAATCACCGATTTCGCAAAAGTGTCCAATCAATCCCCGACAGAGGGGACTCCACGCGGAACGTGTCGGCGATGCGGTGCTTGCGTCGAAGCGTGCCCCACACAGGCCCGCGAGATGGTCGGCCGCCGTTACACCCCGCGCGAATTGTTCGACCAGATCGCGCGAGATCGCCCGTTTTTCGAAGACTCCGGCGGCGGGGTGACCTTCTCGGGCGGCGAACCGCTCGGCCAAGCCGAATTCGTCGCCGAGGTGCTGGAGCTGTGCCGCAAGGCCGAAATTCACACCGCCCTAGATACTTGCGGATACGCACCGTGGGAAGTACTCGCCGATGTTGCGTCGCGTTGCGATCTTCTGTTGTACGACGTGAAGACGCCGGATCCCGATTTGCACGTGAAACTGACCGGTCGTTCGAACGAAACTATTTTGGATAACCTGAGAAAACTAGGCGATTTCGACACGCCGATTTGGATTCGCATTCCCGTGATTTCTCCGTGGAACGATCGGCCGCACGACTGGACGACTACGGCGAGCGAATTCGCCCGCAATCGGGCGATTCGAAAGGTCGAATTTTTACCCTACCATACAATGGGAGAAAGCAAGCGACCCCAAGGTCACAAAACAACGTCGATCGACGGCACCGAGGCGGCGGAATCACCGGCCCCCGAGCCCCCGGCGACACCTTCCCCCGCCGTCCTTCAGACGCTGGCCGCGGTGTTCGCCGACACCGGGTTGCGCGTCGCCGTCCGCGGCAGTCGCACTTCCGATGCCCAATTGCCGCCGTAATCACCCGGAAATCGACCGTCGTTTTTCCGATCGCCAGTTCTAAACACCGAAGCCGGAGGACGTCTCCTGATGAACGAACGCACGGCACGTCTTCGTGAAGAAAGCCTTCAAGCGGTTCCCCGCATTTCTCACGAGCGGGCGGAGTTGCTTACCGACTTCTACCGCGAAAACGAAGGCAGGTATTCGGTACCGGTGATGCGGGCGTTGTCGTTTCTGCATCTTTGCCGGCACAAGACGATCTACCTTGGCGACGGCGAATTGATCGTCGGCGAGCGGGGCCCCGAGCCGAAGGCCGTGCCGACGTACCCGGAACTCACCTGCCACAGCGTCGACGACCTGCGCATCCTCGATTCACGCCCGAAGACAAGCTATCGCGTCGCCGAAGATACCGTCCGCGTGTACGAGGAAAAGATCATCCCCTACTGGCGAGGGCGGAGCATGCGCGACCGCATCTTCGACGCCATGTCGCCCGAATGGAAGGACGCCTACGACGCGGGCATCTTCACCGAATTCATGGAACAGCGTGCGCCGGGGCATACGGTTCTCGATGACAAGATCTACACCAAAGGCCTGCTCGACTTCAAAGCCGACATCGCCCGCGCCGTCGAAGCCCTCGATCCGTGCCGCGATCCCGAAGCCTGGGAAAAACGCGAACAGTTGAAGGCGATGGACATCGCATGCGACGCGGTGATCTTGTTTGCGAGACGGCATGCCGAACTCGCCCGGCAAAAGGCGGCCGTGGAATCGGATCCCAAGCGGAAAGCCGAACTCGAAAAGATCGCCGACGCGTGCTCGCACGTCCCCGCCCACGCACCGCGAGACTTCCACGAGGCCTTGCAGTATTACTGGTTCTGCCACCTGGCGGTCATCACCGAGCTGAACGGCTGGGACGCCTTCAGCCCGGGCCATCTCGATCAGCACTTGCTGCCGTTTTATCGCAAGGGTCTTTCCGACGGCACGTTGACCGAGGAATCGGCCCGCGAGTTGATCGAATGTTTCTTCGTGAAGTTCAACAACCATCCGGCACCGCCGAAGGTGGGCGTGACCGCCGAAGAAAGCGGCACGTACACCGATTTCGCGAACATCAACATCGGCGGGCTGCTCAAGAACGGGGCCGACGGCTCGAACGAAATCTCCCACATGCTGCTGGACGTGATCGACGAAATGCACCTGTTGCAACCCAGCAGCAACTTGCAGCTTTCGCGGAAAACGCCCGACGCCCTACTAAAACACGCCCTGCGGGTGATCCGCAACGGCTACGGGTTCCCTTCGATCTTCAATGCCGACAGCGTCGTCGAAGAACAACTACGGCAAGGCAAGACGCTCGAAGACGCCCGCGCCGGCGGATGCAGCGGCTGCGTCGAAACCGGCGCCTTCGGTAAAGAGGCGTACATCCTCACCGGCTATTTCAACATGGTGAAGGTGCTGGAAATCACGTTGCACAACGGCCGCGACCCTCGGACGGGCAAGCAGCTCGGTCCGCAAACCGGCGGCCCCGAATCGCTGGGCGACTTCGAATCGCTGTTCGCGGCCTTCCGCACGCAGATGCGCCACTTTCTGGAAATCAAGCTGCGGGGCAATCACATCATCGAACAAATGTACGCGCGCCTGATGCCCGCGCCGTTTCTGTCGGTCTTGACCGACGACTGCATCGCCAAGGGCAAAGACTACAACGCCGGCGGTGCGCGGTACAACAACAGCTACGTGCAGTTCGTGGGCATCGGTAGTCTTACCGATTGCCTGTCGGCCTTGTATCAAGTCGTCTACGACGAAAAGCAACGATCGCTGGCCGAATTCGTCGA
>CAYVVR010000448.1:0-3881 GCA_964454655.1 uncultured Planctomycetaceae bacterium
CCGCTTTGGATCAAGCCTTTGCATCGCTGATCGCCGACATGTCGGCGAGCGGTTTGCTCGACGAAACGATCGTCATGCTTTCGACCGAATTCGGGCGCACGCCGAAGATCAACGGCACCGCGGGACGCGACCATTGGCCGAAGGTGTTCAGCATCGTGCTGGCGGGCGGGGCGTTCGCCCGCGGCAAGATCTTCGGGGCTTCCGACGCCACCGCCGCCGAGCCCGAAAGCGATCCTCTCGGGCCGGAGGACTTGTTCGCCACCATCTATCACCAATTGGGAATCGAATACGAAAAACGCCTGGTCGGGCCGGGCAACCGACCGATCAACATCGTCCGCGGCGGGAAGGTTCGAGAAGGGCTCTTCGGGTGATGCACCGAAGGACGTAGGTTCGCTCTGTGTCGGCGAGGAATCTCATGATATTCGCGAAGTTCGATGGTCGGCCGTTGATTTGGGCCGTTTTGGGGCTGTTGGCGATACCGGCGAGCGCGACGCTTGCCTTTGCCGCATCGCCGCAGATGACGCGTTTGCTGCCCGAGGGCGCGCAACGCGGAACGACCGTCGAGTTGACGATCGGCGGAGCGCGATTGGCCGACGCCGAGGACTTGTTTTTCTACGAGCCGGGAATCGTCCTGGAAGAGATCGTCGAGAAAAACGCCTCGCGCGTGCGATGCCGGTTGAAGCTCGCCGACGATTGCCCGCTCGGAGAACACGGGGTGCGCGTCCGCACGGCGTCGGGCATCAGCAACTTGATGACGTTTCATGTCGGGCCGTATCCGATCGTCGATGAAGAAGAACCCAACAACGACTTCGCCGAGCCGCAACCGATCGAGTCGAACGCGACCGTTCACGGCGTGGTGGTCGAAGAAGACGTCGATTATTTCGCCGTCCAAGCGAAGGCCGGTGAGCGGCTCAACGTCGAAATCGAGGGCGTGCGGTTGGGATTGACGTTTTTCGATCCGGCGGTTGCGATTTTGGATCGAGGACGCTTCGTATTGGCGTCGTCCGACGATACGCCGCTTGCCCGACAAGACGCGGCCTGCGGCATCGTGGTGCCCAAGGACGACACCTACATCATCCAGGTTCGTGAAAGCTCGTTTCGAGGATCGAATCAATGTCGCTACCGATTGCACGTGGGACGTTTTCCTCGCCCGACCGCCGTGTTTCCGCCCGGCGGTAAAAGCGGAGAAACGCTCCATGTTCGCTACTTGGGCGACCCGGCCGGCGCATGGGAAGGCGATCTTTCGTTACCGAACGACGTCGCCGACACGTGGAAGCATTTTCCGGAACAGGACGGTCTGTTTGCGCCCTCGCCGTTGTATCTGCGGGTGAACGATCTGCCCAACGTCGTCGAGCAGGAACCGAACGACGCGGTGGGACAGGCTACCGTGGGCACGATTCCGGCTGGTTTTGCGGGCATCATCGAAAAAGAAGGCGATATCGATCACTTCCGCTTCGCTGCGAAAAAAGGCCAACGGTTCGATATTCGTGTCTTTGCGAGGACGCTGCGCAGCCCGCTCGATAGCGTGCTTTCCGTCCATGCCGCCGACGGCAAGACGATCGGCAGCAACGACGATTCGGGCTCGCCCGACAGCTATTATCGGCTGAATGTGCCTTCCGACGGGGAATACGTGGTACGCGTTCGTGATCATCTTTTCCGCGGCGGCGACGATTTCGTCTACCGAATCGAAGTGACGCCCGTCGTGCCGAAGTTGACGATGGGGCTTCCCGAGCGCACGCAGTATCAGGACGTGACGATTGCCGTTCCCTGCGGCAACCGCTTCGCCGCGCTGGTCTCGGCGACGCGAGAGGACTTCGGGGTCGATGTGACGCCGATGTGGAAAGATTTGCCGAAAGGTGTGTCGGCGGAAGTCGTGCCGATCCCCAACGGGCGTCCTAGTGCGGCGGTGTTGTTCACGGCCGCCGACGATGCGCCGTTGGCCGGAAGTTTGGCCGTCTTGGAAGGCGTGGCGAAAGTGGGTGACCGTGAAATTCGAGGCTCCCTGCTGCAACGAACCTCGTTGGTGCGCGGGCAAAACAACCGCGAAATTTGGGAATATCGCCAAGATCGAGCGGCGACGGCCGTGGTCGAGGCCGTCCCCTGTTCGATCCGCATCGTACCGCCGAAGGTGCCTATCGTTCAAGGCGGCTCGATGAAGCTTCGGATCGTTGCCGACTACCAAGAGGGATTCGACGGACCGGTGACGGTTCAAATGTTGTCGTTGCCGCCCGGGGTGTCGGCACCGGCTTCCGTGACGATCCCTAAGGGCAAGAATGAAGTCGTCATGCCGTTGACGGCCAACCCGAATGCGACCGTGGGAACGTGGAAGATCGTCGCCTTGGGGCGTTTCGATACCGGCGGGGGACCGATTCTCGTTTCGACGCAACTCGTCGAACTCGAAACCGCGGCGCCGTACGTCGCGTTCACGTATCCACAGGCGGCCATCGAACACGGACAAACGATTACCCTGCCGATCGCCGTCGAAGTGAAAACGCCTTTCGAAGGGAAGGCGAAGGTCGAGTTGTTGGGCTTGCCCAGCGGCATCACGACCGAGCCGCAAGAAATCGACGCCCAGGCAAAGCAGTGCGTGTTTCCTTTGACCGCCGACGACAAGGCACCGGTCGGGCTACACAAATCGCTGGTGTGTCGCGTCACGATCATCCAACAGGAAGAGCCGATCGTGCACATGCTGCGTGGGGGAACGCTGCGCATCCAAAAGCCGCGTCCGGCACCGGCGGCACAGCCGCAACCGAAACCGCAGCCGAAACCCGAACCGGCCAAGCCGGCGGAAAAGCCGCTGAGCCGATTGGAACAATTGCGGTTGGAGCGGGCGCAGCAAGGCAATCCCTGAAGGCGAGTTCCGGTCCGAATCGAAACGATGCGAACAGTGAAAAGAAACGAACCAATTTACGGCAGTCCGGCGACGGCGGAGGAGAAAAGGATGATCGCACGACCACGCGTTTCGACAGGGAAAGCGATCGTGCCGTTGCTCGCGGCAACGGTCCTGTTGTTGGGGGCCGCGGTCGGTGCACCGGCCCAAGAGATTGCGTCGCTGGCCGTCTATCCGCCCGATCGCATTCGACTCGAAACGGCGGCCGACCGGCAGTCGTTCGTCGTCGTTGCGACGCGAACCGACGGCGTGACGATCGACGTGACCGACGCCGCGGACGTGGTCCTGGCCGACGCTTCGAAAGCACGCCGCGAGGGAAACACGTTGTATCCGTTGGCCGACGGAGACACTGAGTTGCGCATTTCGTACGGCGGAAAATCGCTGGCCGTGCCCGTCCAAGTCGTCGAAGCGAAACAAGATCGCCCCTTGAGTTTTCGGTTGGACGTGATGCCTGTGTTCATGCGGGCGGGTTGTAACACGGGCGGCTGTCACGGGGCCGCCAGCGGCAAAGACGGTTTCCGCTTGTCGCTGTTCGGTTTCGATCCCGAAGGCGACTATTTTCGGCTGACGCGCGAAGTACCGTTTCGCCGCGTCAATCTGGCGGTTCCCGAAGAAAGCCTGTTGCTGCAAAAGGCGATCGGGGCCGTGCAACACACCGGCGGCAAACGATTCGAGCCGGAAAGCGAGTACTATCAAACACTGTTGCGCTGGCTGCGCGAGGGAGCTCCTGCCGATGCAGGCGACGTCGCGTCCATCGTGCGGATCGAAGTCTTTCCGAAGCAAATCGTTCTCGAAGGCGAAGGGGCGAGCCAGCGGATGGTCGTGCGGGCGCACTATTCCGACGGAACCGACCGCGACGTGACGAACTTGACGTTGTTCGTCAGCAACAACGATTACGCCGTGCCGGTCGATCCGGCAGGTATCGTGTCGGCGGCTAATCGGGGCGAAGCCTTCATCCTGGCCCGCTTCGATACCAAGTCGGTCGGATCGC
>CAYVVR010000449.1:0-3857 GCA_964454655.1 uncultured Planctomycetaceae bacterium
GATACCAACGGCAACAAGGCAAGCACCGTCGCCGCACAGGCCGCTTGCCTCGCTCGTCGTGCATATCGCGCCCGGCGTTCGGAAAGGCTACCGGTCGTTCGTCTCGGGTTGTCGTCCATGACTCCCTCACGTTCTCTCCGCAAAGCGGCGGATCATTCCGTCGTTCCGTCGGCGGCCTCGTCTTCCTCCGACTCTTCGGACGAATCGTCGTCGGTCTCATCGTCGGAAAAGAACTCGTCGACGCCTTCCCCTTGGAGCAGTTTCGTCAATTCTTCCTGGATTTGACGCACCCGCTCTTCGGCGGGATAGACCACGGGAATCGCCCACGTTCGGTCCAGCCGCGGCGAGTAGACGGTCAACACATCCGGGGAGCTTTCCTCGGTGTTTTCCTCTTCACGCAGCAGCCGGCGGCGAATCAAAAACAAAGCCAGCACGTAGCGCATGTCGGCCCGGTCGGGCCGATCGGCCAAAGCGTCCAACAATCGCAACATGATGTCGGTAGGCGCCCACCGACGACGTTTCGCGTTTCGCTCGGGCACGCGTGCTTTCCACCACCCCACGCATCCTTCGGGCGGTCCCTTCCACGCTTCGACCGAGAAATCGAGCCGCTTCCAGCCGTCGCCCTCTTCAACGAGCGCAGCGTAATAGACCTCGCCGGGCGCCAGTTCGCGCTCGGTGACGGCACAGTGTCGCGTACATCGTCCGATTGGAAAATCGTCCATGCCCACCATCGTGTTCGATTCACCGGATCGGTCCGGCAACGCACCGGGCCACACTCTCCCCCGCCATAGGGCCGCGAATCGTACCAAACCCTGCCGCTGGGCATCAAGAAGGCTTTTGGTGCAATATGCGCGCTTTAGAGAAAATGCGGACGCTGCAAACTTCAAGAGATTTGACGCTCGAAAGCCGAGCCTCGCTTCTTGGCGACAGAGGCGGCCGTCGTTCCCCCGTCATTCGTTCGCTTGTCGCTACGGCACGGCCGCCCCTATAATTACGGGTTGGCACATTTTGGACCGTTTCCCGCATGAACCGCTTTTCATCAGGCACGGAGGCTCACAACGCACGCCCTTTAGTGGTGCGACCGCTCGATGGTCGCGGTCGTTGTGTTTCTCCGTGCGTGCGACCGGGCGAGGCTGATTTGCAAGAGTGGCTTTTCCCGCCCACAAGGGGCAACCTGCGACTGCAAACTCACCCCAAACAGCCGAACAAACCACCTTTTCCCGGTCTTCCAGAATTGACATATCTGCCGAATCGGCAAACAGATACGACAACCCTATGAGCGTACCCGACATTCACATCCACGGCGCCCGCGAACACAACCTCCGGAACGTCGATCTCGTCTTGCCGCGACACTCGCTCGTTTGCCTGACCGGCGTCAGCGGTTCGGGCAAGAGCTCCCTTGCGTTCGACACGTTGTATGCCGAGGGGCAGCGCCGCTACGTCGAAAGCCTTTCGACTTTCGCTCGACAGTTTCTGGGCCAAATGCCCAAACCGAACGTCGACCGGATCGACGGGTTGAGCCCTTCGATCTCGATCGCCCAGAAAACGGCGGGCCAAAATCCGCGTTCAACCGTCGGTACGATCACCGAGATTTACGACTACTTGCGCATCTTGTACGCGCGGGTGGGTCGGGGATATTGCCCCGATTGCCATCTCCCGGTCAGCTCGCAAACACGACAGCAAATCGTGGAGCAAATCCTGGAACAGGCCGGCGGCAAACAAGCGTTGATCTTGGCACCGGTCGTGCGAGGCCAAAAAGGCGAATTTCGCGATTTGTTCGCCGACCTACGGAAACAAGGTTACGCCCGCGCACGCGTCGACGGCGAAATCGTCAAGCTCGACGACGAGATTCCCCTCGACCGCAACATGCGGCACCATGTCGAGGTCGTCGTCGATCGTGTACGAATCGGGCCGTCGGGCCGGGCACGGCTTGCCGAAGCGGTGGAAAACGCCATCCGACTGAGCGAAGGCGAAGTTCTCGTCGTCGTGCCGGGCGACTCCGAAACCGAAGCCGGCGACTCGGGCGTCGAACTTCGCTTTTCTTCGGAATACGCCTGCCCGTCGTGCCGAAAGAGTTTCGATCCGCCCAGTCCGCAACTGTTCAGCTTCAACAGTCCCGAGGGCATGTGCCAAGAATGCAACGGGCTGGGTCGCGTCCACACGTTTGCTCCCGAACGGCTGATCCCCGATCCTTCGCGATCGTTTCAGCAAGGCTGCATCGAGCTGCTCGGCACCTGGAAGGAAATGGGGCGTTGGAAGCGTCACATCTTCCGCGGCGTCGCAGAAAAACTCGAAAAAGACTACGACCTCGAGCCGGGAAGCGTCCTCGAAACCGCCTGGGAAGAGCTGCCCGAAGAAATTCGGCACAAACTGCTTTGGGGGACCGGCGACGATCACATTACGTTCACTTGGCGTGCGGGACCGTCGGGCCGTAAATGGGGCGGAAAATACGGCGGCATCATTCCTCAGCTACTCGACCGTTATCACAGCATGCGAAGCCGCATCCATCGCCGCTATCTCGAAAAATACATGGACGTGATCGCGTGTCCGGCCTGCGGAGGAAAACGTCTCAACCGTCGGGCGTGTGCCGTGAAACTGCGGACGGCCTCACCCAAGTTCGCCGATCGTCCCGAGCTTTCGTTGCCCGAAGTCGTCGCCTTGGCCGTCAGCGACGCCGCCGAGTTTTTCGCAGCGTTGGAAACCGACGCCATCGGTGAGAAGATCGCGGCCGAACCGCTGAAAGAGATTCGCGGCCGCCTTCAGTTTCTTCGCAACGTGGGCCTCGACTACCTTACGCTCGACCGTTCGGCCCCGACGCTTTCCGGCGGCGAGATGCAACGAATTCGGTTGGCCGGGCAAATCGGCTGTGGACTGGTCGGCGTCCTGTACATTCTCGACGAGCCGTCGATCGGGCTTCATCCTCGCGATAACGATCGCTTGCTCGAAACGCTCGCCCGGCTGCGAGACCAAGGCAACACGGTGGTCGTCGTCGAACACGACGAAGACACGATGCGGGCGGCCGATTTCCTCGTCGATTTCGGTCCCGGCCCGGGCGTCCGCGGAGGGGAAGTCGTCGCCGCGGGACCGCTGGAAAACATCCTCAACGAAAAGCGAAGCGTCACCGGTCGTTACTTAGCCGGCGAGCGAGAAATCCCGGTTCCCACCCAGCGACGAACGGGCAACGGCGGCAAACTGGTCGTCCGCGGTGCTGCGCAAAACAACCTCAAGAACATCGACGTCGAATTCCCCTTGGGGACGTTCATCTGCGTCACCGGCGTATCGGGGTCGGGCAAAAGCTCGTTGGTCAACGATATCCTGGTCGAAGTCCTCCGCCGCGACTTGAATCACGGCAACGGCACCCCGGGCAAACATCGCAGCATCGAAGGGTTGGAACACCTCGACAAGATGATCGCGATCGATCAATCGCCCATCGGGCGCACGCCGCGATCGAACCCGGCCACCTATATCAAGCTGTTCGACGAAATCCGTCGCTGGTACGCGATGCTGCCCGATGCCAAGGCCCGCGGCTACAAGCCGGGTCGGTTCAGCTTCAACGTCACCGGCGGCCGGTGCGAAGCCTGCGAAGGCAACGGCGCCACCAAGCTCGAGATGGACTTTCTGGCGGACGTATGGGTCACCTGCCCCGTGTGCGACGGAAAACGCTTCAACCGCGAAACGCTCCAGGTGCGTTACCGCGGCAAGTCGATCGCCGACGTGCTCGAAATGGACGTGCAAGAAGCCCTCGAACATTTCGAACACGTGCCGCCGGTCGTCCGCAAACTCAAAACGCTGCACGACGTCGGCCTCGACTACATGAAACTCGGCCAGCCGTCGCCCACGCTTTCCGGCGGCGAAGC
>CAYVVR010000450.1:0-3838 GCA_964454655.1 uncultured Planctomycetaceae bacterium
CTCAGGTTGAATCACGCCTTCGGCCGTCGGCCCGACGTTCAGCAGGAAGCTGCCCCCCTTGCCGGTGACCTCGACCAACATCCGAACCACCGTGGCGGGAGACTTCCAGTCATGATCGTCCGCCCGGTAGCCCCACGAGCGGTTCAACGTCATGCAGGTTTCCCAATGCCAGCCGGGAAACGGATTGGCCGGAATCTGACGGTCTCCGTACGAAAGGAAATCCACACCGATATCGCGTAGCTCGTCCAACTGCTCCTGGCTGAGGTTCGGAATCTGCCGTCCGCTGTAAAGGATGCGGCTGTTGATCAGTGTAGCCGGCTGAATCTGCCGCACAATGCCGACCAGTTCTCTGGCCTTTTCGGGGGTCATGCTGTTGGGAGTGTCGCACCAGAGCACGGCGACGTCGCCGTAGCCGGTGAGCAGCTCGCGAATCTGGGGCAGCGCCTTTTTATGGAAGTAGGTGTCGAAGTCGCCCTTTTGCGCGGGATCCCACGGACCACCGTTGATGGCGCCGCCGGGATAATGCCAATCCTGGGCGTCGGAGTAATAGAAGCCGAGTTTGATTCCCTGCCTGCGGCAAGCGGCCGCCAGTTCTTTGAGTGGATCGCGTTTGAACGGCGTCGCATCCACGATGTTGTAGGGCGTGACCTTCGAACCGAACATCGCGAAGCCATCATGGTGCTTGCTCGTAATGACGATGTATTTCATCCCGGCATTTTTCGCGATTGCCACCCACTCGTCGGCATTGAACTTTACCGGGTTGAACTTGGCGGCCAGCTTCTCGTATTCGGCGACGGGAATTTTTTCCCGATTCATCACCCATTCGCCCCGCGCGAGTTCGGCATACAGTCCCCAGTGAATGAACATGCCGAACCGGGCCTCGTCCATCCACGCGGCGCGGTCCTGGCCGATGGCCTTTGCCGTCCAGGACGACATACCGAAGGCGACCAGCCCGAGCAGGCAAACTGTCCATTGTGTCATGGTCCTGTTGATCGTCATGGTTTTCATGCCCTTCTTGTTACTTGTTGGGGGGACAATTGAGTGTTTCAGGTGTGCTTGTGAATGTTTACCGATTCGGGCAAGCCCATTACTTGCCGGCCAGCTCCTCCAGTCTTTTTCGGGTTGCCTTGAGCAATTCGGCCGACGCGGGCGAAACCGAGCCGTCTTCGTACGTTTCCAGATTGAACGCGATCGGTGAGCGGGACGCACGGGCCTCCTGAATCATGGCGACCAGTTGGTCGACGGAATACTTGGGCGCGGCGATGGGAGTGTCCTTTTCAATATGCCCCCATCTCCGCTCGAAAATATACAGGCCGAACTTCATCAGGCCCTTTTGGCTGCCAGCCGTGAAGACGCCTTCTTCGGTGGGATCGTCATCGTGCTTCGCTTCTCCGGCAAAGTAGTCTTGATGCTCGGTGAGTCGGGGCAAGACCCACGGGTTATAGCAGATGATTCGCTCGCTGTTGCCCATTCGAGCCGCCCGACGCATGGCCTTGAAAGGAGCCGACGAAATCCCCACAGCCTCACTTCCATCGAAGTGCGTGTTGTAGTAGCGATGGCCGCCATCGAACCACCAGCCATCGAGTTTTTCGCCGTAACGTTGGCCGATTTCGCCGACGATGTTCATCCAGTTTTGGAAGAGCCGGGTCTTGTCGGCTTCATACCCACCGACAGCCTCCATCCATTCGCTATCGATGGAGTGGTTGCAATCATAGCCGTAGTGGTAATAGAAGATCAGCCGGATGCCCTTCGCGTGGAGGCGATCGGCCAGTTCGCCGAGAAGATCCCGCTTGGTCGTGCGCCCCGGCAGGATGCGGTCGAGCGACTGGATGGGGGCGGAGATGTACTGCTGCCCCCAGGTCACGGACCACACCACAAAGGAGGCCCCGGAATCCTCCACCAACTTCATGAAGCCATCGAGATCGAAGTCGGCCACCTTTTGTTCCCACGGCTTGATGTCGCCCTTCGGCGGGGTGGTCCGGTTGCACCACTGGAACATGAGCCCGTAGCCCGCATCCCGGAACCAGTCGGGCCGCTTGCGTTCGGCCAGGGCTTGCGCGAGATCTCTTGCCCGCACTTCCGGCCGGGCCAGCTCGATGGATGTCAGTTGCAAGGGAGAGCCGGTTTCGATGTTCAAGGCAAGGCGGTTCATCCCTTGCTTCAACGCCGTCGTTCCCAGCCCGATGCGATCCCAAGCCTTTCGATGGACCGAGACGGGGGGCGATTTTCGGCCGTTCGTTTCAATCACGATCCGCCCTTGAGCGCAGACCATCAATGCGGTGATTTCGTACCGTCCCGCTTCCGGAGCGACCAGACGCCATTCGATCCGATAGGTGCCGGGCCGCTTCGCGTAGACGGCGTGAAACATGTGGTTTAAGACCCTGCTTTTAAGCCCCGGATCGATGCCCGCCAAATTCGCCGCCAGCACATTGATCTCCTCCGGATTCAAGGAGAGTGTCTGCATCCGGGCCGCGGCGGGCACTTCCGGGGTGGCTTGATAGTCGGCGGTACTCTGGGCAGGCGCTGCCCGGCCGACGACCGCCGAAACCAGCAGAGCCAGGAAAACCGTCGTTGCGTTCCTTGCGGCGATCATTTCGCGGTCCTCTCTACGCGGCGGACAAAGATGTAATACGCACCGCAGAGTTCGTTTCCGGAGGCGTCGTAGAACCAACTTTGCACCATGGCCGGCCCGGCGGGCAATCCTTTGACGGTGAATACCGGGCCGTCGGAAGCGGGATCGACCACCTTCTTTTCGTCAAAGTAGGTTTCGTCACCGTTCCAAATCCGCAACCGCGCGGAAGCGATCGGTAGTGCCTTGCCTTTGGTGAGTTTACACCGGCCGTCCTTTCCGGCGTTTCCCACCCGTATCGGATTGGCCAGGGTGGAGGTCACGGTGGTTTCGCCGGCAACTTCCTTGGGCCAACGCCGCAGATCGAATGTGTAGTCTCCGGCTCGCTCAAAGGTCACGGCGTGGAAGCCGTTGCTTTGGAGCCCGGCGGCGATCATGCCCTGGTTCCACGGCGGGATGGGGCCTCCGGTGTGCCAGTCGTGCGAATAGAGGCAGAGTTCCGGTTCGACTGCCGTGCCGAGAACGACGCGGGCGTAGTCGTCGGCGTGCGTGCCGGCAGTCTGCCACCAAGTCTCGTAAGCGGCCTTGAGCGAGGCTACCAATTCGGCGTATTCCGGGTTGCCGCTCAAATCCGTCGTCTCGTGCGGATCGGCCTTGACGTCATAGAGTTCCGCCGGTTCGTCGGCAGAGGGAATGATGAGCCGCCACTCGTGGACGACCTTGCCGTCGGCGTTCACGACGTTGCGCATGACGCAGGCCTGCTTGTACTTGATCAGGTCGTCCATGCGCTGGTTGTCCACCACCAACGTGCGCTCGGCGAACATCGATCGGGCTTCGGCGTTTTCGGATGTCAGCAACGCCTTGAAGCTACGGCCATGGATCGGCACCGTTGCCGGACGGTCGGCGACATCGTGCAGGCCGGCCAAATCCATCAATGTCGGTAACAGGTCGATATTGGCAAGCAGATCAGGCACATCGCGGGAGGCCGCGGGCGAACCGCCGATGCCGCCGGCTTTCCAGCGGATAAAACACGGCACGCGGTGGCCGGCCTCGTACTGCGACGCCTTGCCGCCCCGGTACAGATGGTTTTTCATGCCGTTGTCGCCGAGAACCAAGATGAAAATCGTGTTGTCCGCCAGGCCGCTTTGGTCGAGGAACTCAAGGATGCGACCGATGTTCTTGTCCATGTTCTCGACCGTGGCGGTGTGCGGGGAGACGCCCGGCCGAGCGTCGGGCGGCATGTCCTGCGGACTGTGCGCGACATTGTAC
>CAYVVR010000451.1:0-3832 GCA_964454655.1 uncultured Planctomycetaceae bacterium
TACATGTTCGCGGGGGGAGATCCGCGTGTGCGCTCGCGATGGGTGAACGAACGAGGGGGAACGAACGCGACCGAAGCGGCCGTCGCCCGCGGGCTGCGATGGCTCGCCCGCCACCAAAACGCCGACGGAAGCTGGAGCCTCGACAAGTTCCACATGGCCCCCGGCGCAAGCGGTATGGAAACCGGCCAGGGACAAGAAAGCGACACCGCCGGTACGGCGCTGGCATTGATGGCATTTTTGGGGGCCGGACAAACGCACGCGCAGGGCGATTATCGCTACGTGGTCCTGCGCGGGCTGAATTGGTTGGTGACGCACCAAGGCAAAGACGGCGATCTGCGCGGCTCGGGCATCGGCGACATGTACGCCCACGGGCAGGCGACCATCGTCTTGTGCGAAGCCTACGCCCTGACCGGCGACAAACAGCTTCGTGAACCGGCTCAAAAGGCCGTCGATTTCATCATCGCGGCTCAGCACAAAAAGGGCGGCTGGCGTTACGATCCCGGCCAGGCGGGCGATACGAGCGTGCTGGGATGGCAATTGATGGCCCTGCGGAGCGCCCGGATGGCTTACTTGCGAGTCCCCGATTCGGTCTTCGAAGGTGCCTCGCGGTATCTCGATTCGGCCCAGGCCGACAAGTACGGAGGCCGCTATTCGTACCTGCCGGGAAGTTCTCCCACGATGACGATGACCGCCGAGGGATTGCTATGCCGTCAATATCTGGGCTGGCCGCGAGACCATCGCGGATTGAAGGTGGGCGTTTACTATTTGCTGCACAACCACATGCCGCCGAGTGAATTCGATCGTTCGGAACCGTGGTTTTACTACATGTACTATGCCAGCCAGGTGATGCACCACATGGGCGGCGACGTGTGGAAACGCTGGAATCCGGCGATGCAACGCCTGCTGTTGAGCACTCAGCGAACCGACGGGCCCGACGCCGGCAGCTGGGATCCGATCGAGCGATTCGGCAACCAGGGCGGACGCATCTACTCGACCGCCTTGGCCGTTTGCACGCTCGAAGTCTATTACCGCCACATGCCGCTGTACGATTCGAGTCCGGCGATCTATCTGCGCGACGCCTTGAACGAAGAGGCTTCCAAGTGACGGCCCGTTCGCAGCGCGGGTGAGGCGAGGTCACATCGCGATCGGGCGACCGGCAACAGGGGTGTTGCCGGAAGGGCTCGGGTAACCGTGCCGCGTAAGTCGCCGATCAACGAAGCACCGGGCACACGTCGAACCATTGGCGTCCTTCTTGGGCCATCCACTTGTTGGCGACGGGCGGTCCCCAGCCGCCTTCTTCGTATAGTTCCAAGTGCGGTGGTCCGCCCGCGTCCCACGCTTCCTGAATGGGATCGATGATTCCCCATGCCAGCTCGACTTCATCGGAGCGTGCGAACAAGCTCGCATCGCCGACGAGCGCATCCAGCAGCAGCCGTTCGTACGCCTCGGGCATTTCACCGGCGAATTTCTCCTGGAAGTTGAAATCGAGGTCGGTCAGCCGCAACTTCATGCCCGCGTCGGGAACTTTCGTTTGGAAGTGTAGTTGGATGCCCTCGGCCGGTTGGATTTGCAGCACCAGCCGATTCGACTCGTGCACTTGGCCTTCTTCCTCAAACATCATGTGCGGCGGCCTACGGAACTGAATGACGACCTGAGTCGTGCGGCAGGACATCGCCTTTCCCGACCGCAGGTAGAACGGCACGCCCTGCCATCGCCAGTTGTCGACGTACAACTTCACGACGCCGTAGGTGGCGGTTTGACTGTCGGGGGGAACGCCGGGTTCGTCGCGGTACTTGCGGTATTGTCCGCGCAGCGTGTGCGAAGCGATCCGTTCGGCGTCCAACGGCCGAATCGCCCGCAACACCTTTACTTTTTCGTCGCGGATGGCGTCGGCGTCGAGCCGCGACGGCGGCTCCATGGCCGTCAGCGTGAGCAGCTGCATGAGATGATTTTGGAACATATCGCGCAAGATGCCCGCGGTCTCGTAGAACGCGGCCCGGTGCCCGACGGTTACCGATTCGGCCGCGGTGATTTGTACGTGATCGACGTAATTGCGATTCCAGATCGGCTCAAAAATCGTGTTGGCGAACCGCAACACGAGTACGTTCGCCACCGTTTCTTTGCCCAGGTAGTGATCGATGCGGTACACCTGGTGCTCGGCGAACACGCGGTGCACGGCGTCGTTCAGGGCGCGGGCACCGGCCAGGTCGCGGCCGAAAGGCTTTTCGACCACCAGACGCCGCGGCGCCCGATCTTCGGATGCAAGACCAACCGCACCCAGGTGCGCAACGGCAGGTTCGTAAAACTTGGGGGCCGTCGATAGATAGTAGACGCGAACGGCCGGCTTGTCGCCTTCGAGCTCGTCGAGGAACGCTTTCAGCCGGTGGAAGTCGTCGAGGTTGTTGATATCGCCGGGAAGATAATACACCGCCGGGCAAAACGCGTCCCAAGTTGCCTGGTCGAACTTGTCGCCGAGGAATTCCTTCGCGTGCTCTGCGAGCTTGTCTCGCCACGCCTGATGTTCGAACGGCGTGCGGGAAAAGCCGACGATCCGCGTTTCCTCGGGAAGTCGCTTCTTGCGGAACAGCTCGTACAACGCCGGAATCAACTTGCGACGCGTCAGGTCGCCCGACGCCCCGAAAATGACGATCGTATTCGGCATGGGTGACGTTTCCTCCGTGGCGGCTTGTAGGGTCGAAGAAACGTTCGACCGTCAAATTCCTATCGACGTGTTGCAGCCTGCCGTCGTTACAAGAATCGAAACGAAAACGGCACGGCCCGCTATTTTTCCGCGTCGGCTTGCGGCTTGGGCATTTCCATCAAAATTTCGGCGTGGGCGGTGACGCCTTCGGGCGATGCGAGCGCCTCGGCCTTCAAACCACGAAACCAATTCAAAGGCGGCGTCAAGAAGCCCGGCGGGGCTTTGGTGGCCAGAAAACCGCCGCCTTCACCCGGTTGCAGCGCCGTCGACGTCCATCGGCCGATCCCGAATTCGTCTTTTCGGTATTCATACTCGCCGCCCAGCGGACAACGCAGCTCGACGTCGAGCAGCATTTCGGCCAGGGTTTTGCAATCTTCGCCGGGCACGTGGAGTTGTTGTTCGAGCGAATGCAAAAGCCGAATGTTGCCCAGCGAGGTGCGTCGCGTCCGCCAGTAGACGAAGTCGTTCACCAACGGCGTGATGCGGGCTTGCGCGATGTTGCCGATCTCGATGCGTCCGTGCGCCTCGTGGTCGGTTTCTTCGTAACGCAACTGCGACGTGGCTTGGGCCAGTACCTCGGGTTGAAAAGAAAAGACGGTCGCCCCCTGCATCTCGCGCCGCCACAGGCCGAACAATCCGACCGTGTATCCGTTTTCGTCCGGCGGACGGCTGAACCATCGGTTTATTTGTCCCAGCCATCCCACTTCGCCGGTCGTACCCAGGTAACCGACGAAGATATCGCGCAAACGGCCCGTGGGCACCACTTTGCCTTGCTCGACTTCGAGCGGCGGGGTGACGTCCATCAATCCGCCGAAAAGGCGACCCCGATTCAAGATCACCTCGAATTGGGCGATATTGCCGTCGATCGGTGCCAAGCGAAAACGATCGGCCGGTCCCAGTTTTTCCATCACCTGCCGGTAGTTTTCTTTGGCGAAGGGGGTGATGCGGGCGTCGACGATCAGACGCACCGGCCCTTCTTTCGGTTCGTCGCGAGCGACGGCCACGGTGATCGGATCGAGCCGCTGCCATTGACTCGCGTAATGCGCAAGAAACCGGGCGTAAATTTCGCGTTCGTGCGGTGTGACCCGGTCGATACGCACGTCGGCGATGGGGACGAAAGCTCCCCGGGCA
>CAYVVR010000452.1:0-3828 GCA_964454655.1 uncultured Planctomycetaceae bacterium
CTTGGGCGGTCGATTCGGCCGTCCGTGCCTACGAAACGCAGCTTCCCGATTACACGCCCGGCCCGATGCTCTCCCGCTTTTTGGCCGGGCCGATGCGCGACGTCGAGGAGATCGTCTTCGCCGTCCGGGTACCCGGACGCGACCACTGGTACGTCAATTTCGGCAACTACGCCGGGTACACCCAAGACGCCAAGGACCGCGCCTTCAAGTTCGAAGACGGCGTCTACTGGGGCTACGGCGAAGGCGGCCGGTTGTGCGCGTTGAACCTGCGGACGGGCAAGCTCCGCGTGCTGTTGGACGATCCGACCGGCGGCGTGCGCGATCCGGTCGTCCACTACGACGGCAAGAAAATCCTCTTTTCGTATCGACCCGGCGGAACGCACACTTATCACCTGTACGAAATCGACGTCGACGGCTCGAACCTACGTCAGTTGACCGACGGTCCCGACGACGACATCGAACCGATCTACTGCCCCGACGACTCGATCATCTTTTGTTCGTCGCGTTGTCACCGTTTCGTGAACTGCTGGCATACACGCGTCGCCACGCTGTACCGATGCGACGCCGACGGCAGCAACATCCGCATGCTCTCCAGCAACAACGACCACGACAACACCCCTTGGATGCTGCCCGACGGACGCGTGCTGTACATGCGTTGGGAATACGTCGACCGCAGCCAGGTCCACTTCCATCATCTGTGGACGTCGAATCCCGACGGAACCGGCCAGATGGTCTTCTTCGGCAACATGTACGGCGGCACGGTCATGCTCGACGCGAAGCCGGTGCCGGGAAGCAACAAGGTAGTCGTCTCGTGGTCGCCGGGACACGGGCGCCCCGAACATCTCGGCCCCGTCGCCTTGGTCGATCCGTCGAAGGGGCCCGACAACCTCGAATCCGTCCGTATCGTAAGTAAGGATCGCAACTTGCGCGACCCCTTCGCGTTCAGCGAAGATTGTTTCTTGGTTGCCAGCGCCGCCGGATTGCACGTGATGGACGGGCAAGGCAAGCTCGAAACGATTTACCAACTTCCCCCCGAGGAACGCAGCCGGTTGCAGTGCCACGAGCCGCGGCCGATCGTGCCGCATCCGCGGGAACGGATCATCGCCCCGCGCGTCGACTTGAACAAGCCGACCGGCACGTTGATCTTGGAAGACGTCTACGCAGGCCGAAACATGAAGGGCGTCGAGCGGGGGACGATCAAAAAGCTGTTGGTTCTCAAGCAACTCCCCAAGCCGGTGAATTTCTCGGGCGGCATGCAACCGCTGACGATCGGCGGTTCGTTCACCCTGGCGGAAATCGTCGGCGAGGTGCCCGTCGAAGAAGACGGCTCGGCCTACATGGAACTGCCCGCCCTGCAATCGTTGTTCTTCGTCGCCCTCGACGAAAACGACCGCTCGGTCAAGCGCATGCACAGCTTCGTCACGCTTCAACCGGGCGAAGTCACCAGTTGCGTGGGGTGCCACGAACCGCGCACGCATACCCCGCACGACGTGCGCCGCGATCTGCTCGCCCTGCAAAAGCCGCCGCAACCGGTGCAACCGATTCGCGACGTGCCGCCGGTGCTCGACTTTCCGCGGGACGTTCAGCCGATCTTGGACCGGCACTGCGTCGAGTGCCACAATCCCGACCGGTACGAAGGAAAGGTCGACCTGACCGGCGACCATACCGCGATGTACACGATGTCGTATTGGACGATCCGCCTGCGGAACCTGGTCTCGGACGGACGGAACGAACCGCGTGGAAACCGGCCGCCTTACAGCTACGGCAGCGCCGCCAGCCGCTTGCTCGACCTGATGGACGGCTCGCATCACGGCGCAAAGCCCACCGACCTGGAACGGAAAATCGTTCGGCTGTGGATCGACACCAGCGCGTGCTATCCCGGCACTTATGCGGCATTGGGCGACGAGTTCACCTATCGGGCCGCATTGCCGTACGGACCGATGATTCAACGCTGTGGCGAATGCCACTTGCGCGAGGTCGATACGCCTCAAGGCAGGCAAAAACGCTTCGTCATGGGGCAATTCGGCACGAATCTCGAACCGTACGCGAATTTGGATCGGCCCGAAAAGTCGTACTTGCTTTTGGCGCCGTTGGCAAAACAGGCGGGCGGACTCGAACTGTGCGGCAAGCCGGTCTTGGCAAGCAAAGACGATCCGCTGTACAAGGCGATGTATGCCTCGATCGACGACGCCCACCGGCGTCTCTTGGCCGGCAAACGATTCGACATGCCCGGCTTCCGGCCGAATCAACACTACATCCGCGAGATGCAACGCTTCGGCATTCTGCCGTCCGACTTGGGGCCGGACGACCCGATCGACGTCTACGCGGTCGACCGGGCTTACTGGGATTCGTTCCTGTACCGCCCGCCCACGCCGCCGGAAGGGCAAACCGCCGAATCTCGCTAGGCGTCGTACGTCGCCCGCACGCGGGATCCACACGCCGCAATCGTCTCTTGCAAAGGTTGCGGTGTGTTCGCTTCGTCGGTGCCGACGAAGGCAACACCGGTGTTCCGCTATCGAACGGGCACGCAGATCGCTCGCCCCCCGGGCACCTCGTCGCTTGCCGTCCTGCTACAATGATCGAAAGATACGATCGTGCGACGCGCCTTTCGATTGCGAGCATAACTTCTTTTTCGACGAGCCGACCGATGAGCGAACCGAAGGCCGATATCTTCGATTTCGATAGTCACAATCTGCACGAGATCGAACGACTCAATCAACGCGGCGGGCGCATGCTGAGCGTCGTCGATTTGCTGAACGCCGGTACGATCGGACTCGAGATGACCGCGTGCGCACTCGAAGCGATCGAGGCGGGGGCGTCGCTTTTGACGGCTGCGCGACCCGGCGGCGCCGGAAAGACGACCATCATGGCGGCGTTGCTCGGCCTTTTGCCGCCGGGCGTTCCGATCGTGACGGTGGCCGACGAAGCCATCATCGACCGAGCAGAACGCGACCCGCTGCCCATTCCGCCGTGCTTTCTCGTTCACGAAATCGGCAACGGACCGTATTTCGGCTACTTGTGGGGGCCGAAGACGCGAGACTACTTCGCGCTCACGCGACGCGGCGCCCGAATTGCCTCGTGCCTGCACGCCGATACGTTGCCCGAGCTGGAATCGATCTTGACCGGTTCGCCGTTGGGCGTCGATGCCGACGATCTGCATCGTCTCGGGCTGGTTTTGTTCGTGCACGTCGAACGACAAGGCGGGACGATCGTCCGTCGGGTCGATACGCTTTATCGCACGCAAGACGACCGACTCGAGCTTTTGTTCCGCCGAAGGCCCGAGGGAAGCGTTGCCGAAGATGCTTCGTGGGACGCGATGGACGCCGCCTTGTTCGAATGTCTCGCCGACGACGAAACCCGGCGCCGCTGGGCCCCGCACTGTGAGTTCGTCGCCTCGTTGGCCGAACGGTGCCCTTCGCCCGACCTCGAAACCGTTCGCCGTGCCGTCGTCGAGTGGTATGCCGAACGCGGTCGATAAGTGGGGCGACCTCGGGCAGATGCGATGGGCAGGCGTTACGCAGAAGGCCCATCGTGCGGTGCCGCCGGCAAAATAATGCGGAAGGTGCTTCCCTCGGCGACGACGCTTTCGACCTCGACCCTTCCGCCGTGAACATCGGCCACGTGCTTGACGATCGCCAGACCCAGCCCCGTGCCGCCGAGCTCTGCGCTGCGTCCCGGATCGACGCGGTAGAACCGCTCGAACAGCCGCGGCAAATGCCGCTTTTCGATGCCCGTGCCGTGATCGACGACTTCGACGACGACCTCGGCATCGCGCCGGAAGAACCGCACGACGACGGTTTCGCCCTGCGGGCTGTACTTGATGGCGTT
>CAYVVR010000453.1:0-590 GCA_964454655.1 uncultured Planctomycetaceae bacterium
ATCACATTACAGCAGTTCGCCACGTATCGAAGCGAACTGGCGTCGACCCAAGTCAAACTGATGCGTCTGAAAGGCGAACTCGCCTTGAAAGAGTCGTTGCGTGACAAGGCCGCCCAGTCGACCGTCACCGAGGCTGAACTGAACGCGGCCGCGCAAACCGACCCGGTCATGATTCAGCTCTCGGTTCGCGAAAACGAACTGAAAGCCCAGATTGCTCGCAACGAAGAACTTGTCCGATCCGACATCGCCGCCCGCTACAACAAGCGGTATCAGGAAGAGCTCAAAGAGGTCGTCCGGCAAATGGACTTGCGTCGCGAAGCGATTCGCGAACAAATGACCCGCGGCCGTCTGGGAGACATCGATCAGCAAATCGAGGAACTCAAGTTCGAAATTGCGATTCTCGAGCAGCAAGAAAAGCAACTCGCCCAAGAGGTCGAAAATACCCGAAAGGTTGCCGAACAATTCGGCATCAAGTCGATCGAAGTCGAAATCATGCGGTCGGAGAAAGACTCGACGGAAGCGACTTTCAAAACGATCGCCGATGAACGTCGTCGTCTTCAAATCGAGCTGAAACGCTCGAAACCGCGGGT
>CAYVVR010000453.1:600-3823 GCA_964454655.1 uncultured Planctomycetaceae bacterium
GGTCGAAATCGTTCAAGAGGCCCAACAACCGCGAGTTGCCGACCAAGACCGCCAAATCCAATTGACCGTCTTGGCGGGGTTGGGCGGATTCGCCTGCCCGGTGGCCCTGATTTTGTGGTGGGACACCCGCGGCAAGCGGATCAACACGCCGGCGGAAGTCGTGCGAACCACCGGCCTCGACCTGTTGGGCACGGTCCCGCTCGTGCCCGCCAAAGCGGCCAAGCAGCTTCACAGCGAGGGCAAACGCTACCACCACTGGCGGGCCATTTTCACCGAGTCGGTGCGAGGCATCGCCGCTCGCTTGATCCGCCAAGCGAAGGAAGACGAAACGCGCGTCGTGCTGGTCACCAGTGCTTTCGGCGGCGAGGGCAAGACCACGGTAGCTTCGCAATTGGCCATCAGCCTGGCCGAAATGGGCCAGAAAACGATTCTCATCGATTTCGACCTGCGTCGCCCGTCCCTCGACGGTGTGTTCGGCATCGAAAACGATCGCGGCGTCAGCGAAATCCTTCGCGGCGAAGCGAAATGGCAACAAGTGTGCCGCGATAGCGGCATCGAAAACCTCGACATCATTCCGGCAGGCCAGTGGTCTTATCGCGGAATGGCCGTGCTGGCCAACGGCGTGGTAGGCGGACTGTTCCGCAGTCTTCGCGAACAGTACGACTTCGTCATCGTCGACGGCAGTCCCGTTTTGCCGGTCGCCGACACCCGCTTCGTGAGTATGCACGTCGACGGAGTCGTGATGTCGGTACTGCGTGACGTCAGCCGCATGCCCAAGGTTCACGCTGCGTACCGAACCTTGGCCGCTTTCGATGCCAAGATTCTCGGCGCCATCGTCACCGGCAATCCCGGAGAGGCTTACTACCACGATCCTCGTTACACACATTACATCGACGCCGCAGACGAACCGGAGCCCGTGTCGGCCGATGAAACCGGCTGATCGAAAAGCCTCCGTCGGCTTCAGACGATCAGACTCGGCAACACTGCTGTTGCACGGCGACCGTTCCACTCACTTACGAGGCGATTTGCGACTGTGAACCCGATGATTCGCTATGCGTCGGTGGCCTTCGTCGTATGCGTGCTCGTTTCGGCGACGCTGACATGGCTCATACGTCGGTATGCTCCGCTGCTCGGCCTCACCGACAAGCCCGATCGGCGTCGCAAGTTGCACGAGCTGCCGACCCCCGTCGGGGGCGGCATCGCGATCTTCGCGACGATGGCGTTGATCCTGGGAATTGTGGTTTTCACGCCGAATCCCTGGGCGATCCATCCGAACCAAGATTGGCCCGACATCGCCGCCTTTTTCGGTGCCGGCTTGTGGATCGTGATCCTCGGAACGATCGACGACCGATTCCAGCTTCGAGGCCGCTACAAGCTGCTCGGACAAATCGTAGCCGGTGTCATCCTCGTCGCCTCGGGGTCGACGATTCATCAAGTCGGCGTCTTCGGCTACGACATCCCGCTGGGCGTCTTTGCCGTACCGATTTCGATCTTGTGGTTCGTCGGCACGATCAACGCCGTCAATCTACTCGACGGGATCGACGGCATGGCGACCACCATCGGAATCATCCTCGCCCTCTCGCTGGCAGGCTTGGCCACGTTGACCGGCCATTACGCCGTAGCCTTTGTTTCGCTGGCGTTCGCCGGTGCCTTGATCGGATTCTTGTGGTTCAATTTGCCTCCCGCGTCGATCTTCTTGGGCGACTCGGGCAGTATGCTGATCGGCCTGATGATCGGCGCGATGGCCATTCGCGCCTCGCTGAAAGGGGCCGGCACGGTCCTTTTGGCGGCGCCGTTGGCGTTGTGCTTGCTTCCGATCCTTGATTCGACGGCCGCGATCGTCCGTCGCAAGCTCTCGGGACGTAGTATCTTCGCCACCGATCGCGCCCATTTGCATCACCGCCTGCTGGAGAAGCTCGGCAACAATTACCGCGTGCTGGCGGTAGTGGGAGTGCTCTGCATCGTTCTATGCTTAGGCGGTCTGGCAGGAGTCGCGTGGAAGAACGATCTGGTCGCCATCGCCACTTCGGCGGCCGTGGTCGTCATCCTCATCGTCACCGGGTTGTTCGGCCGAGGCGAAGCCCAACTCGTGTACACGAAATGCCGCCGGCTGCTTCGCGGTCTATTGAATCCGTTCCGCCGCCCCGCCGAGGCCCACAATTCGTGCATCCAAGTGCAGGGCAACCATTCGTGGGACCGGCTGTGGGAGACGATCACCGAGCACGCCGCCCGGCGAAACATCCTGTCGGTCGAATTGACGATCGATGTTCCGCGTCTTCATGAATCGTTCTGTGCCGTTTGGGATGCCCCGACCAACGGTTACGACGAGGCTTCTCTTTGGCAATGCCGGTGTCCCGTGCGATACGACGGCGAAATCGCCGGATCGCTGCGACTGACCGGCCTCCTCGCCGAAACACACGCGTTTGAAGACGTCTTGGCGGAGTTGCGCACCATCATCGAAGACAAGCTCGCCTCGATGCGGCCCGATCCTTCGCCGGAAGCCGAACCGGCGCCTGCCCCGGCGACGGTGCGATAATTCCTTCCTCTCCGCCCGAACGCCGGCCTCTTTTCTTCCCGAAACACCCAGTCATCGGTAGAAGCCGCCCATGAAACCAGACAGCACGAAAGCAGCCATTTTTCGTTTGCTCGTCGCCGCCGGTGCCGTCGTGGTCGCCGTCATCGCCGCCCGCTGGTTGGCGGTCGCCGCCGTGCCCGACGAAGTCGTGACCCCGTCCGAAGAGCTCGCACAGCTTCCGCTCGCCCTCGACGACTGGGCCGGCGAGGAGGTCGAACTTGATGAAGACCTCTTCCTCGCAACCGGTGCCGCCTGCACGGTCAACCGCAACTACACCGATCCCGGTGGACGGCCGATCTCGGTCCACATGGCACTGTTCGACGACCGCGAATTTCGCATGCCGCACCCGCCCGAGCTGTGTTACTCGGGCGCCGGGTGGCGGCAACTCGCGTCGAAAGACGTCCCCCTGGAACTGCCCAACGGCACCACCGGGGAGGTACGTCTGCTGCGGTTCGAGCGTGAAGGCGTCCCCATCACCGTCTTGTACGCCTACCAAATGGGCGGACCGTTCGCCGCCGACCGCGATAAAGTCCGCAGTTTCTATTGGCGATTCGGAGGACGGCCCAGCCGACCGGCTTTGCTCAAGGTCATGCTCCAAGCCCCCGGCCATGGGGCCGATGTCGAAAACCGCCTGACCGAGGTCGCCGC
>CAYVVR010000454.1:0-2354 GCA_964454655.1 uncultured Planctomycetaceae bacterium
CGATCGGCGGATTCGTCCAGGAGTATCAAATCGACGTCGATCCCGACGCAATGCGTGCGTACGGGGTTACGATGAACGACGTCTATTCGGCCGTGCGGATGTCGAACGTCGACGTCGGCGCCCGCACGATCGAGGTCAATAGGGCCGAATACGTCATCCGCGGATTGGGGTTCATTCGCAGCCTGGCCGACATCGAGAAAACCGTCGTCGGCGTGCACGACAACGTGCCGGTACGAATCGGCGATATCGCCGTCGTGACACGAGGTCCGGGGCTCCGCCGCGGCGCGCTCGACAAAGGCGGCGCCGAGGCGGTCGGCGGCGTCTGCGTCGTACGATACGGCTACAATCCCCTCCAGGCTATCGAAAACCTCAAGAAAAAGATCGAACAAATCTCGCCCGGCTTACCGGCCAAGGTGTTGATCGACTGGTCGAAAGTCGGTTCGGCCGACCTCGAAGAGTACGCCTCGCAATTCGGATTCGAGGCCTTCACGGGTTCCGAATTGAACCACGAGGCATGGATCAGGCACTTGCGTAAGCTGGCCCCGGAAGACCGTCCCGAGTGGGCGACCATCAGCCAAGTGACCATCGTTCCTTTCTACGATCGAACCGGATTGATCTATGAAACGCTGGGCACGCTGAACAGCGCCTTAGTGGAAGAAATCCTCGTGACCGTACTGGTCATTCTCGTGATGGTCGTCCACTTGCGCAGTTCGTTTTTGATCAGCGCATTGCTGCCGTTGGCGGTCTTGATGTGCTTCATCGCCATGAAAAAGTTCGGCGTCGATGCGAATATCGTGGCGCTTTCGGGCATTGCGATTGCCATCGGCACGATGGTCGACATGGGAATCGTGTTGTGTGAAAACATCCTGAAGCACCTCGAAGAAGCCCCGCCCGAAGCCAACACCCGCGACGTCGTCTTCCGCGCATCTTCGGAGGTCGGCAGCGCCGTATTGACCGCCGTCTCGACGACCGTCGTCAGCTTTTTGCCTGTCTTCACGATGATCGGCCAGGAGGGCAAACTGTTCCGGCCGCTGGCATTCACCAAGACGTTCGCGCTCATCGCGTCGGTAATCGTTGCCTTGACCATCATACCGCCCGCCGCTCACGTGCTGTTCACCGGTCGTATTCGTAACGACCGGATGCGGCGTGTGCTGTATGGCGTGGTGGCCTTGCTCGGAGCCGTTTTGCTCGGTTGGGCCGCGATCGGTGCGGCATCGCCGGGCTCGGCGATCGCCGCTTCTTTGGCTTCGTTCTTGCCTGGAAACGTGCCTTGGTGGATCGGAACCGCCTTGTTCGTCATCGGCGGCTACAAGTTCGCAGAGGAATTTCTGCCCGCGAAATGGCACAAGATCGGTCCTGTCGGCGGAAGCGTGGCGGCACTCGCGGTCGTCGCCGTTTTGTTGACCGTCGATTGGTTACCCTTCGGCCCGGAACGGGGCCTCGTTCCGAACTTGCTCTTCGTGGTAGTGGTCCTCGGCGGACTTCTCGGGTTCTTCGAGATCTTTCGTCGCTTCCTGTACCGGCCGATTTTGAGTTGGGCGTTACGACACAAGATTCTCTTCCTTTCGGGACCGTTTGTGGTAGTCGCATTGGGATTTTCCGCCTGGCTCGGATTCGACAGCCAGTTCGGCTGGTTGCCGAAACCGATTCGAGAAACCGACGTCTACAAGAAGCTGGCTGCGGCGTTTCCCGGTTTTGGTCGCGAATTCATGCCGCCGCTCGATGAGGGATCCTATTTGTACATGCCGACGACCATGCCGCATGCTTCCATCGGTGAAGCCCTCGATGTGTTGCAACTTCAAGACAAGTTGATGATGTCGATCCCCGAAGTCGAATCGGTCGTGGGCAAAATCGGACGCGTCGAAAGCCCGCTCGATCCCGCTCCGATCTCGATGATCGAAACGATCATCAGCTACAAGCCGGAATACATCGTCGACAAGAACGGTCGGCGCATTCGATTCCGCTACGACGAAGAGAAAAAGGAATTCGTTCGCGACGAGCACGGCAACCTGATTCCCGACAAACACGGGCGTCCCTTCCGCCAGTGGCGCGATTCGATCAAGACGCCCGACGACATCTGGGATGCGATCGTCGAAGCGGCCGACATTCCGGGAACGACTTCGGCCCCCAAACTACAGCCGATCGCCGCCCGCATCGTGATGTTGCAAAGCGGCATGCGGGCGCCGATGGGTGTCAAAGTTCTGGGCCCTGATCTAGAAAGCATCGAAAAGACGGCCCTCGAAATCGAAGCCTTGCTGAAACAAGTGCCGTCGGTCGAAGCATCGGCGGTCATTGCCGACCGGATCGTCGGAAAACCATACCTGGAAATCGAGATCGATCGTGACGCCATCGCC
>CAYVVR010000454.1:2364-3820 GCA_964454655.1 uncultured Planctomycetaceae bacterium
CCCGCTACGGTTTGCACATTCGAAGCGTGCAAGATGTCATCGAGGTCGCCATCGGCGGAAAGCGAATCACGACGACCGTCGAAGGGAGGGAACGTTATCCTGTACGAGTGCGTTATGCGCGTGAGCTACGCGATACGCCCGAGCAATTGGGACGCGTTCTCGTTCCCACGCCGACGGGGCAGCAAATTCCGCTGGAGCAACTCGCCCATATCCGGTACGTCCGCGGTCCGCAGGTTATCAAGAGCGAGGACACCCGATTGGTCGGTTATGTTTTGTTCGACAAGAAACCGGGCACGTCGGAGGTGGACGTCGTCGAAGACTGCCAACGATTTCTCCAAGAGAAAATCGACTCGGGCGAATTGATCCTTCCGCCCGGCGTCAGCTTCACATTTGCCGGCAATTACGAAAACCAACTGCGGGCCCAAAAGACCTTGATGGTCGTGTTGCCGCTGTCGCTTTTCGTCATTTTCGTCATCTTGTATATGCAGTTTCGATCCGTGATCACGACGAGCCTCGTTTTTTCAGGCATCGTCGTCGCATGGTCCGGAGGTTTCTTGTTGCTTTGGCTCTACGGTCAACCGTGGTTTCTCAATACCGAGGTGTTCGGCACGAATCTGCGTGAGCTGTTTCAGGTTCATCCGATCAATTTGAGCGTTGCGGTCTGGGTGGGGTTCCTGGCCCTCTTTGGAATTGCCAGCGACGACGGTGTCGTGATCGCAACCTACCTGGATCAAAGTTTTCGCCGAGCCGAAATCGACGGCAAAGAAGCCGCGCGAAAGGCCACCCTCGAAGCCGGATTACGCCGCGTGCGTCCATGCTTGATGACGACGGCAACCACTATTTTGGCTCTTCTCCCCGTCCTGACATCACGAGGTCGAGGATCGGACATCATGGTCCCCATGGCCATCCCTAGTTTCGGCGGCATGGCCATTGAGGTCATGACAATGATCATCGTCCCGGTTTTGTATTGCTGGGTAATGGAGTGGAAATTGACTTTGGGCATCAAAGACGCGAAGTTTGCGGCCGATCCAAGCATCAAAACCATCGGACAAACCGAGTGACGCCGAAGGAATCGGCGTCGATCGACTCGCCTTACAATTCGTAGCACGAAGGAGATTCCGATGTTCCGATGGTTTTCGACGGCCTGCTTGTTGGTCGCCCTCGGCGCTGCAACGGCAACTGCGCAAACGCACGATCACTCGATGCATGATCATTCCATGCATCAACAGGGATCCGCCCCCGCAAGCGGTCAACAAGGGACGGCTTCCGCCGAAGCGGCGAAGCAGGCGGCAATCGATCGTCTGAAAATTGCCGTACAGGGCGTCTGCCCGGTCTCCGGTCAACGATTGGGTGCACACGGCACGCCGGTCAAGGCCCAAGTTGCCGGCGAGACGATCTTTCTGTGTTGCAAAGGATGCTTCGGCGGAAAGATCTCCGGCGAAAACTGGGCCAAGAT
>CAYVVR010000455.1:0-3811 GCA_964454655.1 uncultured Planctomycetaceae bacterium
CGATCTGTTCAACGGCAAAGACCTCACCGGTTGGAAGCAAATCAACGGCTTTGCGAAGTACGAAGTCACTCCCGAGGGCACGATCCGCGGGACGTCCGTCCCCGATAGCCCCAATTCGTTCTTGTGCACCGAAAAGCGCTATCGCGATTTCGAGTTGGTGTTCGACGTGAAGGTCGATTCCGAGTTGAACTCGGGCGTGCAAATCCGCAGCAATGCTTATCCCGAATACCTCGACAACCGCGTGCACGGTTACCAGGTCGAAATCGCCGAAGGCAAATGGTCCGGTTGCATCTACGACGAAGCCCGCCGACGGCGATTCTTGAATCCTCCCGAGCAAATGACCGAGTCGGTCACGAAGTTGCTCAAGCCCGGCCAGTGGAACCACTATCGCGTAATTTGCTGCGGCGACCGGATCCTCACGTGGGTGAACGGCACGAAGGTGACCGACATCCGCGACACGACCACGCAAGAAGGCTTCATCGGCTTGCAAGTCCACGGCGTGGGCAAGCGGACCGACCCGTTGCACGTCGAGTGGAAGAACATTCGGCTTCGTGAGCTGTCGCCGGAAGACTGCCCCGAGTAACGTCGGCTCGGAGCCGGAATCTCGAAACGCAACCACACGGCTTCCGTCGCGAAGGTGAGGTGTTCTCATGGGCCGACTTCGGATCGCAGCACTCTGCTTGCCGTTGGTGTGGGGGCTCGCCGTAACCGCCGCCGGCGGCGAGACGGTGGTTCATCCGACACCTGCGAAGGGAATCGTCCTGAATCCCGGGAAAGGCTGGGTTTTGTACGGAAACGCCGAGTGGCATTCCGAACGGTTGCACGCCGTCGCCAATCTCGGCTATCGGCGTTTCGAGTGGGCCGAACTCGAACCCGAGGAAGGCCGTTACAACTGGCAGCCTGTCGACGAATATCTCGAAAGCTGGGCAAAACGCGGAAAACAAGCGGCCTTCGGCGTGATGTGCTGCAACTCGCACACGCGGCGGCCGGGCGGATACAGCACGCCCAAGTGGGTCTTCGACGCGGGCGCCGCTTACCGCCGAATCGACCTGACGAAGATCGACCGTCCGACCACCGGCACCCCCGGTGTGAAGATCGTTCCCGACTTCGACGATCCGATCTTTCTCGAAAAGCTGAAGCATTTTCTTTCGGCGATGGGCAAGCGATACGACGGCGATCCGCGCATCGCCTTTTACGACGTGCGATCGTACGGCAATTGGGGCGAGGGGCACTTGTGGCCCTTCGGCGGCGAGCCGATATCGGGCGACATGTTTCGCTACCACATTCAACTGCACCTCGACGCGTTTCCGCACACGCGGTTGTGCATCTCTTGTGAGAACAAGAGCGGACCGCACGTCGCCGTGTACGACTGGGCCGTCAAAGAAATGCACTGTGCCGCCCGCCGCGACGGTATCTGCGGAAACAGCGACGGCAGCGAAACGTTGCGGGCGTTCGGCGTCGCACCGGCCGTCTTCGAACTCTTCGCAGCCTATCCGTACTTGAAGGAAGTCGGCTGGTGGTACGGCCGCGACAACAGCGGCAACAAAAACATGGGCTACAAGCTCGAAGACTGCGTCGAGCGAGGCAAACCGAGCTACATCGACTTAAGCCGCGGCGGCAAAACGGGGGAACAGCTCCTCGACGAAGAACCGGAACTCGTGCGGCGATTGGCCAACCGCATGGGCTACCACTTCGTGCTGGAAACGGCTCGGTTCATGCCGGACCTCCGAATCGGAACGCCCATCGAGGTGCGTATCACCGTCGCCAACCGCGGCGTTGCGCCGATCTACATCCCTTGCGTGCCCGCACTCGCCCTGCTCGACGCCGACGGCAGACCGGTTGCCGTGCATCCCGTTCCCGAGGTCGATCCGCACCGGTGGATGCCCGACGAAACGACCGAGGCCGTGCTCCAAGGGCGATTCGACGACGTTCCGCCGGGACGGTACCGACTGGCGGTCGGATTGCTCGCCGACGTCGAGGCCGAAAAGCCTGCCGTCCGATTCGCCGTCGAAGAAACCACCGACGAGGGCTGGTGTCTCCTCGGCACGGTTACCCTGGCGTCGGGCAAATAGTCGCTGCGGCACTCGCAAACCAAAAGCTTCCGACACGTCGCACCGCCCGACCCGATTGTCGACAATCGACCATTCGGCGACGCTTCGGCGCTCGACACGATTGCTTGCACGACCGCATCCGGCGAAGCACAATGGCCGTGTTTGTCCGAAGTTCGCGATCCTCGCAGATTGCGGCTTCGGCCGTCGCTCGTCTTACGATCGATCCGTTCCGTCACGTTTTTGAGAAGAGGAGATTTCGCCATGAAACGCATCGTGCATGCGGCGATCGCCCTCGCAGCGGTGCTGCTGTCGGCATCGCCGTCGCTGTGGGCCGATGTTCGTCCAGCTTCGCTCTTCACCGACAACGCCGTGTTGCAGCGCGACATGCCGCTTCCTGTTTGGGGCAAGGCCGACCCCGGCGAAAAAGTCGTCGTCCAAATCGGTGATCAATCGGCATCGACGACCGCCGATGCCGACGGTCGTTGGATGGTCAAGCTCGATCCGCTGGCAGCAGGCGGGCCGGTCGAGGTCGTCATCCGCGGCAAGAACACCGTCACGTTGAAAAACGTGCTCATCGGTGAGGTCTGGATTTGCAGCGGCCAATCGAACATGGCCTTCATGCTGATCAACGCGCACAACGGCGAAGAGGCCGTCGCCAATTCGGCAAATGACAACATCCGCCTGTACACCGTGCCGCGCAAGGCCGAACCGGAACCGCAAGACACGATCGACGCCGCCTGGCAGCCGTGCACCCCGGAAACCAGCCGCTACTTTTCGGCGGTCGGCTATTTCTTCGGCAAGCATCTCCAGGAAAAACTCGGCGTTCCGGTGGGGCTGATCAACACTTCGGTCGGCGGCACGCCTGCCGAGGCGTGGACGTGCCGGGCTCATCTGGAAGCCACCCCCGAGGCCGCTCCCATCCTCGCCGCCTACGCCGAAGCCTTGAAGCGGTATCCCGAGGCGATGAAGCAATACGAGCAGCGGCTGCAAGAATACCGCGAAAAGGTGAAGCAACTTCGGGCCGAGGGCAAGCCGATCCCGCGGGCTCCGGGAGCCCCGATGGGGCCCCATCACACGCACAGCCCCGCCGGGCTGTATAACGCGATGATCGCCCCCTTGGTGCCGTACGCCATTCGCGGCGCCATTTGGTACCAGGGTGAATCGAATTCCGGCCGCGCTTACCAGTACCGCGCGTTGTTCCCAGCGATGATCCGATGCTGGCGCACGCACTGGAACGAAGGCGACTTCCCCTTCTTGTTCGTCCAGTTGGCGCCGTTCCGCGACATCGTCGACGAACCGACCGAAAGCACCTGGGCCGAACTGCGCGAAGCCCAGTTGCTCACGATGTTGAACGTGCCGAACACGGGAATGGCGGTCATTACCGACGTCGGTGAAGAGCACGACATCCACCCTAAAAAGAAACAGCCGGTCGGCGATCGGCTCGCCATTGCCGCACGGGCGTTGGCCTACGGCGAAAAGATCGAATATTCCGGTCCGATCTACGACCGCATGGAAGTGCAAGGCGACAAGGCCGTCATTCACTTCACGCACGTCGACGGCGGCCTCGAATGCCGCGGCGAGAAGTTGACCGGCTTCACGATCTGCGGTCCCGATCACAAGTTCGTCAACGCCGAGGCGAAGATCGAAGGCGACACCGTGGTCGTTTGGGCCGAGGGTGTCGACAAGCCCGTCGCCGTTCGCTTCGGATGGGCCGATTACCCGGTCGTAAACCTGTGGAACAAAGCCGGACTTCCGGCCAG
>CAYVVR010000456.1:0-3799 GCA_964454655.1 uncultured Planctomycetaceae bacterium
CCATCCCATTTGTCGAAGTGCGGATGAAAGTAACCGGTGAACGTGACGAACACCGGCCGCGAGGGATCGGCTCGTTTGATTCGCCGGAACGCTTCCTGCACCTTTTCGGGGGGCGTGCGCGGCACACGGTACGGTGGCGATTCGAGCACGTTCACGCCCGCTTCGTTCTTGGCGACGACTTCTCCGAGCGATCCCCAAACGTTGGAGCCTTCGTCGACGCGAACGATCTCGAAGGTCAACTGTTCGATGCGGACCGGTTCGGGTAGACGAACGGTTTGCAGGCCCTTTTTCGGTAGCAATGATTGACGCACGAGCTCGCGTCCAGCACTGGACCACACGATTTCTCTTGCGACGCTCAGACCGCTTGAAATCGTGAGCGAGACGCCGACCTCGACGATCTCGGCCGGTTTCGCGGGGCGGATGGTCACCCGGGCGCCGGCCAGCGGGTCGAGAACACTCCACGATGTTTCGACGCCGTCCAGTAGCTTCCAGAGGGGCGCTTTGGTGTTGAGCCGAAGGTTTTCGGCCGGCGTGATTTGCGCGTCGCTTTCTTGGTGGGGCAAATCGGGTTCGTCGCCGTGAATGTATCCGAGTACGTGATCGTTTCCGCGAAGCTGGGGATCGAACGGTACGACCGCGTATAACCCGGCTTTTTCGACCAGCGAGACGTACTCGACGACGTTTTGCGTGCCGCTCGAGCCCGGCCAATAGCCGGCGACCGTGTTGATGCCGCATTGCTTCGCGATCTCGAAGTTTTCGGCCGGTTGCAGCCAAATCATGATCGGAATGAACGGTCGGCCGTTGACGCGGAATTCTTGCCTGGCACCGAGTTCAACTTTCTTGATGGGCGGCAACGCCTCGGCGGGAAATCTGGCAGAACCGAATACCCAAATCAGAAACGACAACGCGACGATCATGCGCGGCTTCATCGGGCGACCTCACGGGGAAATCTGGCAGGAATGGGGAACCACGGTAAGTCGTTCGAGGCGGTTGCATTGTAGTTTCCCGCTGCCGAAAACGCACGTCGACCGACTGCGTGACCCCAGCAAAGGATTCCCTCAATAGGTTTGTTCTGCGGTCCCATTTTCGGGCTGGGCGAACCGGCGATTTCACGTTGAGTTTGGGCGAAATCGCGCTTGACCGATCGGCAGGATATTGCGACACTTCGCGACCGGTACTCGATAGCGGGATCGTGTCGATCGGATGATCGAAGGGTGACGACGCGAACTTAGGAAATCAAGGTGCGTTCAGGGAGGATATCCATGGCACGCTTGGCTCGATTCGGTTTGTGCGGGCTCTTGCTGACTGTGTTGGCACTGGGATGCTCAAAGGGGGACTCGGCAAACTCGACCGACGGGGAGCAGCAAAATGCGCCGGCGGCCAATGAAACGTCGGAAACGAGTCCTGCCGCCGCCGCCCGCGAGTTCATGGAGGCGATTCGGACCGGCGACGATGCAAAAGTGACCGCCCTGTTGAGTAGTCAGGCTCGGGAACAGATCGGCAAAATGGGCTTCAACCTGGGGCCCAAGGGAAGCGACACTGCGAAATACGAAGTGGGGGAAGTTGAATTGCTGCCTCCCGACGGGGCCCGAGTCGCCAGTGTCTGGACCGATCTGGACGATACGGGAAAGCCGCGGTCCGACCAGATCGTGTGGATGCTGCGCAAAGAGTCGGAAGGCTGGCGCGTGGCCGGAATGGCGGCCGAAGTCTTTCCGGGTGAGCCGCCGCTGCTGCTGAATTTCGAAGATATGGAAGAAACCATGCGGAAATATCAGCAATTGGCGTTGGAGATCGAGCGTCGCGCGATGGCCGAACGCCAACGCGTGACCGGGGCCGTCCGCACGGCCCAGACGCCGGAAGCCGGTGAATCGACACCGGAAACCCGCTGATCGAGGGGGCTTCGGTCAGCCGAGTCAACCAGGTCGAGAAGTCATAGGCATCGGTCGAGTTCGGCCGGTGCCTTTTTGTGTAATCAGCGATCAAAACGTCGGGGTGGTGTGTCGACTTGCTTTATCCGACCGTGTTTTCGCAAACCACGAGGTTCGAACTAGTTGGGAGAGGTGGGTGAATTTTTTGTATATGTAACAGATGCCCCATTTTGCCCACCAGACACTTGACAAACGGTTTATCCCTGCTAGTTTATCGTTCTGGATATCCTGAACCGCATTCCTTTCCCGGCCTACTCAGATTAGGACAGGGCGTGGGCTGGGGGGCTTAGGAGATGTGGTGCGATTGGGCGGCTTCCCGCCTGTTGGCCGCCGGTTGAGGGGGAAGTCTCAGAGGATTTGTCGAACGTCTATTTGTTTGGATCGATTGTACGCTACGGTCCCTATCAGTTTGGAGGAACGTCGAATGAACCGCATCGTTGTTTCGAGCATCGCTGCTTTGGCCGTGGTGCTGGGTGTCGCGTTGGCTGCCGACGCCGGTATTCTCAAGGGTAAGTCGGCTTGCTGCGAACCGGCTTGTGCTCCCGCCTGTGAACAGCCCGCTTGTGAGCCTGCTTGCGAACCGGCTTGCGAGCCCGCTTGTGGCGAGCGTGTCGGCCTGTTGGCCCGCATTCGCGCGAAGTGCGCCGCGAAGAAGGCCTGCTGCGAGCCCGCCTGCGAACCGGCTTGCGAACCCGCTTGCGAGCCTGCTTGCAACTGAGTGATAAACGAAGTTCGCTTCACAGGGAGGAGTGGCCCTGTTGCCTCCGATGTGAAGCGTCGACGTGACAAAGATTAAGCCGACCCGCTCTGCATGAACGGATCGGCTTTATGTTTGCGCTGAACCGGTGCGAGCCTGCTGTCGTATCGCCGCACACAGGGCGCAAAAGGGCGGACGGAGCCGAATCGACTTCCGTCCGCGAGTCACTCAAGCCTGTCTTGGCCGCAACATCGAGACTTTGGCTGTCGAATCAGACGCTTTTCCAAAGTCCGTGCAGGTTGCAGTACGCGCGGGCGGAGATTTCCTTCGAGGCATCAACCTTGAACACCGCCTCGGGAGCGCCGTCGACCGGCAAGTATTGGCGATGGGTTTGGCCGTCCGCGTAGAAGTCGACCCAACCGATGTAGTGCGTGCGGGTCATGGGATGCGGAATCGAGCCCACCTTGACCTTGTAGCCGCCTTCAACTTTCTCGATGACGGGGACGTGCTTTTCGGCCCCTTCGCCCGTCGTCTTTTCTTCCAAAAGTTTCATCGGCTTGCCGCAGTGAACCAACGTCGGCGGTCCCGGTTCGACGACTTCGACGATGGCGCCACACTCTTCGCACACGTAAACCTGCAATCGTTTCTCGGCCGGGCGATCCTCGGCCTGTACGTTCGACGAGCCGGTAGCAACCAAACCGGCGGTGGCTGCACCGGCAGCGGCAAGGAAATGACGACGCTTCATGGAGACACCCTCTTCAATACGTGGCATCAACGGGACAAAACAATGCTGTACCCCAGAGTGCGGGGGCCAACGTCCGCTACCTGTGTGGATAGGCGATTCGCACGGTCGGGTGCGCGATCGGTGACTCGTTGCGGAAACTGAGCGAGTCCAGCCTCGCGTGTTCGTCCGTGCGATGTTTGTTTTCCCTCGGCAACCGACCGATCGCGAGTCGGCAAGATTCTATGCAGCTTTTCGACGGTCGGCAAATCGCTTTGCCGCGAATGTGGCCGGGCGATCGAAACACGACTTCTTTGTCCGGATTGGCTCGATGTTCCCGCCCGAATGAGGGGGTTTCGTGCGAACACTACGTGATTCTACCGGGGTTCCGTTCTGAAGGGGCAACTTGGACAGTTTGGTTCATGTGTTCATCGTTTGCGAGGAAGCCGGGCT
>CAYVVR010000457.1:0-3789 GCA_964454655.1 uncultured Planctomycetaceae bacterium
GCCGGCGGCAGTACGCATTGGCCCGTCGCAGAGAAATCGGTTGCGGAGAAGCCTGCGGGCCGTAGCGATGCAAATCGGCCAGAAATCGTCGGCGTTGTCGCCGGTGTTGCGGCGAGCCGACGGCCGCGGCGGATGACGCGTTTCGATTGTCCGATCGTGTGGCTGCGTCCATCGTCGATTCCGGTCGATTCGAGCCGGGACAGTCCTCGTTGCCTATTATGCCGTAGCGGAGGTTTTCTGCCGAGAGTCCGCCGAAAAGTCGGCGCACGCGCCGGCCGTCGAAACGAAACAAGCTCCAGATTTTCAGGATATCGAGTCAGATGCGAATTTTGCTTGCCTCGCCCCGCGGGTATTGTGCGGGCGTGAACATGGCCATCGCCGCGTTGGATACCGCCTTGGAACGTTTCGGAACGCCGCTTTACGTGTTCCACGAGATCGTTCACAACCGATGGGTCGTCGAGCATTTTCGCGGCCGCGGCGTCGTCTTCGTCGAATCGATCGACGAGGTGCCCGAAGGCGCCGTGCTGATGTACTCGGCCCACGGTGTTTCACCGGCGGTTCGGCAGCAAGCGGCGGCAAGACGCTTGCAGACGGTGGACGCGACCTGTCCGTTGGTGACGAAGGTGCACCGAGAGGCCGTGCGTTTCGCCGCGCAGGGGTATACGATCATCCTCGTAGGGCACGCCGGACATGACGAGGTCGTAGGCACGATGGGCGAGGCCCCCGAGGCGATCCGGCTGGTCGGCAGCGAAGAAGATGTCGATCGCTTGGAGTTGCCCGCCGATGCCAAAGTTGCCTATCTGACCCAAACGACCCTGTCGGTCGATGATGCCGAGCGGATCGTTCGGCGGTTGAAAACGCGGTTTCCGCACATCGTCGGCCCGCCCCGCGACGACATTTGCTATGCGACGCAAAACCGGCAAGAGGCCGTCCGCCGGATGGCCGCGTCGGCCGATATCGTCCTCGTCGTGGGCAGCCGAAACAGTTCGAACAGCCGACGGCTGGCCGAAATCGCCGAATCGATGGGCGTCGAAGCCCGGTTGATCGACGGACCGGAACACTTGCAACCGCAATGGTTTCGCGACGACCAAACGGTCGGTATTACCGCCGGGGCCAGCGCCCCGGAGCATCTGGTTCAAGGGTGCGTCGATTGGCTGCGGGAACGATTCGAGGCCTCGGTGGAATCGTTCGCCTTACGCGAGGAAAACGTTCGGTTTCCGCTGCCGGTTGAATTGCGGTCGGAATTCGACGCGACTTCCTGACACGCGACGGCATTGCCGCCCGCATCGACGAGCGGATAGAATGGCGGCCGTGCGTTTTTGCTTTTCTTCGGCGTTGAATGACGATTCTTTCGGCCGACGGGTTGCCCTTCGATGCAGATTTCCGACCTCGAGTTTCATTGGATTCCGCTTCGCCGAGTGCGTGCCGAACCGTGCGGAAAACGTCCGATTCGGGGCTCGCTGTTGGTGCGTCTCATCAGCGATGGGGGCTTGGAAGGCTGGGGAGAGACGCCCACTTCGTGGCGAGAGGACGAGACGGCAAACCGTCGGGAACACTACTTGCCCTTGGTGGCCGGTCGCAGCGTGTTCGCGGTCGAGGAACTGTTGCGACTGGACGGATTGGACGATCTCGGGCTGCGCTGCGCGTTGGAGGTCGCTTGCCGTGACTTGATCGGCAAGATCGCCGGGCAACCGTTGTGTCACTTGACCGGCGGTATGTTTCGCGATCGGGTGCCGGTGGCCGTGCGACTCGAAGGCGATTCGGTCGATGCGGTGGTCGTCCGCGCCCGCGAATTCTTGGAAGCGGGATTCACGACCCAAGTCTTGGCGGCCGGGAGAGGTCTCGATGAGGACGTCCGCCGCTTTCGCGCGGTGCGCGAGGCCGTTCCGGACCATGTCGACGTCCAACTCGACGCAATGTGCGGCTATTCCTTGGACGATGCCAAAGAGTTGTGTTCGCAGTTGGAAGAACTCGGCAATCCCGTGGTGATCGACCCCGTAGGCGAAGGCGACCTCGATGCCGTAACGCGGTTGCAACGGCAGGTTACCGCGACGTTGGCCGTCAAGCGGGGAATCCATGAACCGGCCGACGTGTTGCGGTTGCTGCACAGCGGTGAGATGGAGCGCGTGATCATCGATCCGATACGCGTCGGAGGCATGACCCGCGTGCGGGAATGCGCGACGGTGGCCGGCAGCGGCGGTTTGGTCGCCTCGTTGTCCGTTTCGACGGCGGTCGGCCCGGTGACGGCGGCGATGATCCACACGGCGGCATCGACGCCGAGTGTCAGCGGGTGCATCGAATGTCCCGTCGTGAGCATGCTCGAACTGGGAATCACCGGCCCGTGGGAGATCGTCGACGGCATGATCCACGTTCCCGACGGCGCGGGCTTGGGAATCGAGGTCGATCTTCAACGACTCGACCGCGTCGCCGATTTGCCCGACTGAATCAGGCTTTGGAACCGAGAGGACTTCTTCGCGGCGAAGTTCCCTGCGTCACTTCGGCGGCAAAAAACGAGCGGGATGCCCGCGGTGCAGGCATCCCGTGCTTAGGTCGATCCATCGAGCGTCGTGATCGTCACGGCGTCATGTCGAAGTTCAAATCGGCCTTATCGCCGTTGATGTTGGCGGTCAGGCCCGAAGATTCCGAGCTGCGGTACTTGTCGGGGATGTTGTCGACCTGCTTGTACTCTTCACCGGCCGGAGAATCGGGACCGCCTCCGACCTCGATAAGCGGCGGAAGGATACTCACCTTGTAATCGCCCGCGGGAAGTTGCAGGCTGTATTTGCCTTCTTCGCCCAACGTGGCCGATTGAACGAACCCGGTTTGCGGATTTTCAAAGCTGATTTGGCCCTCGGTGACGGGCGTGCCTTGGAAGGTCACCGCGCCCGAGACCGTATACGTCTTTTCTTGGTCGCCGCTGTTGCAGCCGACCAAGATCGCCGAGCACAGCAAGGCCCCGGCGGCGAGCAAGCGAGTCGTCTTGAACATGGCTTTTGTCACCCTTTCGTGAAGCAGTGGTAGAAACATCGGTACATGCCCGGCACGGTCGATCGGCTTCCGGACGTTGATTCGGTCGTGCCGGAACCGCGGCGATACGTAAACCGGCGCCGCCGTCGGGCAGCGCCGGATTCGATACTCGACAACCGGCGACCAAGATCGCCGGCAGCACCGCACCGCCGATCAGAACGCGTCGTTGTCGACGACTTCACGGTCGTCGCGGTCGGCCAAGATCTTCAACGTGTGCAGGTCGATCGTCTCACGGATGAAGTGGACGGAACCGTCCGCAAGCCCTACCTGGGCGCCACCGGGATGGGCCGAGGTCAACGGCGTGTTGCAGCGGTTGTTCTTCTGCCAGTCGGCCAAACCCTTCGGGTTCGGGGGTTGGCGGATCGTCGTTTGCGCATAGCAGCGGGTGTCGTTGTACGAATCCCAGCCGTGAGAACCAGACGCAGGCCAAGTCCCGTCGCCGTTGGGGACGCGCGGGTTCTTGCTCCCCATCCAGGGACCGCTGGAGGAAAACGCCGTGCGGAACTCGCGGTTCTGGCCGATCCAGTTCGACTGTTCGACGAACGTGAGCGTGTTCGACGAGCCGTCGATCAGGTCCGAGAAGCTCTTCACCCGGTTGTTGGGGAAAACACCACCGGCCGACGCATGAGCGCCGCTGTAGCAATTGTGATCGGTCGTGCGGTGTTCGTTGCTCCCGGCGCAGCACGCATAACTGGGGACCATCATCTTCTTGCCCGAAACATCCCGCGTGTCGGCGAAGGGACTCGACGGACAACGGTACGC